>CAVCTI010000087.1:8030-10085 GCA_963604755.1 Duodenibacillus sp.
TAGGGCCGATTGCGTGGGTATTGCCGATAAAACGAGAGCGCGTGAATTAAAAGAACTCTTATCTGCCGCAGGACTCAATCGCACGGAAATCGTTGTCGGAAATGACGCCGCAAAAGAGTTGGCACAAGACCCAGAAGCCGATACCGTAATCGGTGCCGTTGTCGGCGCCGCGGGCCTTGCTCCAAGCTTTGCTGCTGCGCGTAGCGGAAAAAGACTCTTATTAGCCAACAAAGAAAGTGTGGTTTGTGGTGGCTCTTTACTGATGAATACCATCGAAAAGCATCACGCAACATTGCTTCCCGTCGATAGCGAACACAATGCGATTTTCCAGTGTTTAGATTGTGCTTCTGACACAGAAAGAGCGAAAGCCAAGATTTGGCTCACCTGTTCAGGAGGGCCCTTTCGAAGCAAGAAAGACCTCGATTTGTCGACGGTCACTCCTGAAATGGCCCTAAATCATCCAACGTGGAATATGGGAAGCAAGATTTCGATTGATTCGGCTACTCTCATGAATAAGGGATTTGAAGTAATCGAGGCGCATCATTTGTTTGGCGTTGCCCCAGAATCGATTCGCGTTGTGGTTCATCCGCAGTCGGTCCTACATTCGATGGTCGAATTTTCCGATGGATCGGTGATCGGCCAAATGGGACCAACGGATATGCGCCTTGCCATTGCCTATTGCTTGGGTTACCCTGAGAGACTATCGGGATTAAGTGAACGACTTGACTTTACAAAGCTCTCGAACTTAACGTTTGAGCCAGCAGACGAGAAGCGCTTTCCGCTACTTAAGACTGCCTATGAGGCGCTCAAAGCCGGAGGCATTGCATCCATTGTCCTTAATGCGGCAAATGAAGTGGCGGTTGCCGCCTTTTTAAATCGAAAGATTCGCTTTACTGATATCAGTCGAGTATGCCGTAAACTCGTAGAGCAATTCACTGAACACGCGCCTTCGAGCGAAGAGGACATCTTAAGCACGGATGCGGAAGCACGGGCTCGTGCGAAGATTCTTATTTCTTACTTAGCCTAGGACCAAATTTGTGATCTCTGGACTTATTGGTTTTTTCATTGCTATTGCCATTTTGGTTGTTGTGCACGAATTCGGGCACTACATCGTGGCACGTTTAACGGGCGTTTCTGTCTTGGCGTTTTCCTTGGGGTTTGGGAAGGTTCTCTTTCGTCACATCGATAAAAGAGGATGCGAATGGCGCTTATCAGCGATTCCCCTCGGGGGATACATCAAGATGCTTTCCGAAGAAGAAAGGGAAGATCTTCAAAAGGAGTATCCGAACCGCACGTTTGATTGGGAAAAAGCCTTTGAGAAAGCCAAAGCCTATAAGCGCCTCCTGATTGTTCTTGCGGGCCCCGTGTTGAACCTTATTTTTGCAGCGTTCTTGTATGCAGCCATCGCCGTCAATGGCGGCTACGAAGCATCCCCTCGTGTTGGAGCGCCGCTTGCGGGCTCTCAGGCCGAAAGTGCTCACGTTCAAGCAGGCTGGACCGTTACAAAAATCGGCAATCACGACGTTGCAACATTTAACGACGTGAGAGCGCTTTTAAATGAAACGAAGACGGGCTCGACAGTGAGCGTTTACTTTCGGGCAGAGTCTGGAGAAGGCACTTGGATTGATTTTCGTAAAGAAAAAGAGGACGAAAGCAAATCTTTTCCCTTCGGGATTACGCCATGCGCTACTTCTGTGATGGTTGCTAGCATTGAGGCGAATTCGCCTGCAGAATCCGCCGGCCTAAAGCCAGGAGAAACCGTTCTTAGCGCCAATGGCACAAAAATCACGGAAGTGACGACATTGATTCGCATCATTCGAGAAAGCGCTGGTAAACCGATTAGCGTTGTATTACAGGGGGCTTTGGATGAAAACAATCGCACACTTCAAATTACGCCCGTTTTAAGCGAAACAAAAACTGGGGAAAAGCACTATCGGATTGGAGCGACGCTTTTTAGTGTTCCCGATACGGTTTACGTCAAGCACGGTCCGATTGACGCGATTGGGATTGGGGTGAAGCAAGTGGCGGGCTTTACGATGCTGACAGTGAGAAGCC
>CAVCTI010000088.1:0-3649 GCA_963604755.1 Duodenibacillus sp.
AGCATCAGCCCTACGATTCGCCAAAACCAAGTCGCTAGTCGCTTTAGATAATTTGTCTGCATACTCTTTCTCCTGTTTGGCGGTCAGTTCTGCCATTTGGGAATTGATTGAATTGATTTGTGCCTCGTATCGGTACGATTGGAAAAGATACGCAAGGGTTGCACTAGCGACACACAAGACTCCGACAAGGATAATCTTGAAATACTTCGTATCAATGAGGCTTGTGGCTAAAGAAAAGATGGCAGACCACATACCCTACCTCGCAAAGTGAATCATCACCGCGCAAACAATCAAAGGAACAAGAACGCTTTTAGCCACATCCCAAATGAACGCTTTCACTTCCTTTTTCATTTTGTCTCGTTCTTCTTCACGGATTTTCTGATCGTGAATTTCAGACATGGCGTCCTCCAATTTTTATTCCTCAATTCGCAAAAAGAGTTTCGATTCTTTCTCGCGACGCGTCTTGAGTCCTGGAATCACCACTCCACCGGATGTGCAGATGTCAAGAAACTCGTGCGCGGCTTTCTCTTCCTGTCCACTATTTAAGAAGTGAAGAAGTTTTGGTGCCTTGCGGCGTAGGTCACCGACGTTGTAGACGAGACTGACAAGAGCGATGTATTGCCACTTGGTAACTTTGGCGAGAATGTAGTGTTTCATCTCGGAGGCTCGCTCAATAATGTCTGAGGCTAATAAATCCTCAGCAGTCGCGTGAGAAATGCTGTCACCTTCCTTTACGCCTTTGGTGTGGCCATAACCGATAGTCCAAACGCCAGCAGGGCATTTATAGGCGTGTAATTCGTAGCCTTCTTCGTTCCGGATGAAGTCCATTGCTATTAAAGGATCGTATGAAGAGAATGGTCTATACGTCATTTTCTTGTTCCTCTGTTCTTAAGTTCTGTTAGAAAGTGCTGCAGTTGTTCCGGCACGAATCCAGGATGCACCTGGCCAATGTTTTCTAAGATGCTCAACATTTCATTGAGACCGAAAGCACCTAAGAAAGCAGTTTGGATGCAGCCAAAGCCGGTTATGACATCAAGTCCATGCGAGAGCGCACAGACTGAAAGAATGAGAAACTTTTTGATTAGGCCTTGGGCGCCAATACTTGATCGGTATTCGCCTAAATAACAGGCGCGATAGACGCCAGCCACATAATCTGCTGCCATTAGGGTGCAAAACCAAGCCACTGCTAATTCACAGTGGCCAAATGCACAACCCCAAATAAAACCGACAACGCCCCCAATGATGTAAACCAACTTTTCAAGTTCTGTTGGTATCAAGTTAAGGAAAAACTCTTTCATGTCTGCCAATCCTCAAAAGCAAAAGTTTGATAAACGAACTTTGCCATTAGCTGCTTAAATCAAGCGCACACCGAGAGTAGGGGAGACCACAAAAGAACGGAGCAACAAAAAAGCCCGGAAGACTCCGAGCCTAGGGGAACTTTAGAAATTAGTGGTTTTGTAGTGGTTTAAAACCTGTAACTCATTGATTTTAAACAAAATGATGGTGCCGGTGAGAGGAATCGAACCACCGACCTTCGCATTACGAATGCGCTGCTCTACCAGCTGAGCTACACCGGCAACCAAAGTCTTCACGTATTGCTTTGCGTGAAGGAGCGCATTGTATCGGAAAGTGTTTAAAAAAAGCAATACCCAAAAAAGTCGCGCTAAGAGTGCGAAGGTGCGAAAAATCCCTTAAAAAGTTTGAATTTTTAGTTTTACGCAGTTAGAATCCAAGCCTTTCTAATCCTTGCCACACCGAAATAGACGCTCGGGTGGTTTTTTCCGTAAGGAGGAATAATGCGTCACTATGAATTGTGCGTCATCGTGCACCCGGATCAGTCCGAACAAGTGCCTTCGATGATCGATCGTTATAAGAGCCTCATTCTTGAGCAGGGCGGCAAAGTCCATCGCGTTGAGAACTGGGGTCGTCGTCAACTCGCCTACCCGATTGATAAGCTCGTTAAGGCACACTATGTGCTTTTAAACATTGAGTGCACGAGCGAAACATTGGCAGAAATTGAAAATGGTTTCCGTTTCAACGATGCCATTTTGCGTCACCTCACAGTCAAGATGAAGAAGGCCCCCACAGGAGCCTCTGTCATGATGAAGGCTGTTGAAAAGGAAGAGGCTCGTAAGTCTCAGGCTGCTCCTGAAGCCGCAGGCGAAGAAGCACCTCAGGAGGAAGTTGCCTCTGAGACCGTAGCTGAGTAAAGGACGTCGAGCGACTGATTTGTAAAGTGGGAGAAACGAATAACACAATCCAAATGAGTGCGGTACTGCTTGAAAAAAATGCGTTGCGTTTTACTCCAGCAGGAATTGCCGTCTTAGAAGGAAAGTTCCGGCACGAAAGTGAAGTTTACGAAGCCGGAGCGATGAGGAAACTTGAATTTGACTTTTTCGCCGTGGCATTTGCCGATGTAGCGATTCAGTTAGATAAAGTACAAATCCCTTCGAAAGTTAATCTCATTGGATTTCTTGCTCCTCGTTCGATGAAGACAACAAAATTGGTCGTTCATATCACGGAATTTGAAATTTAGGAGTTGACAAAATGGCTTTTGGTGCAAAAGCAAAGGGTAAACCCCATCGTAGCAACCAACAGAATGCGCTATTTAAGCGTAAGAAGTTCTGCCGTTTCACGGTTGAACATGTTGAACAAATCGACTACAAGGACATCGAAACCTTGCGCGATTTCATTCAGGACAACGGCAAGATTATGCCCGCTCGTCTTACCGGGACAAAGGCGCACTATCAGCGCCAGCTCGATACGGCCATCAAGCGCGCGCGTTTCCTTGCGCTACTTCCGTACACGGATAACCAGGGGGCTCGATAATCATGCAAGTTATTCTTCTTGAAAAGATTCATCACTTAGGCGAGCTCGGTGCCATCGTTAAAGTTAAAGATGGTTATGCTCGTAACTTCCTGATTCCTCAGGGTCACGCGAAGCGCGCGACAAAGGCGGCTATTGCTGAATTTGAAGCACGCCGTGCAGAACTTGAAAAGGCTCAGGCAGAACGTATCGCTGCGGCTCAGGCTCTTGCTGACAAACTCAATGGTCAGGCCGTTGAGATTGCCAGTAAGGTCGGTGTTGATGGACGTCTCTTCGGGTCGGTCACGAATGCCGATATCGCTGAAGCACTTAATAAGCTTGGCTTTGAAATCAAAAAGAGCCAAGTTCGTACGCCGCTTGGCGCAATCAAGGCCGTTGGTGATTTCACCATCACAATTGGTTTGATGACAGAGATTACTGCCGATATCGTCGTGAAGGTTGTTCCTGAAGCGTAATCGCAGTTTTCTTTGAACTGAAGTAGCCGGCATGAGAGAAATCCTTGCCGGTTTTCTTTTGCCTGTTTTACATGCGTAAACACAGCCATAGCAATTTCCCAAGGCGACTCTAGGAAGAAATTATTTTAGCTCGCCTAGGGTTTCCCCTTACGTTATTAGGCTGAAAATCAGGAGAAATCCCTAGTTCATAAGGCTAGGAGTTCGCTTTAAATCAAATTTTCTCAAACTTAGTATTGAGTCTTTGTTATGTTTTTTTTAAAATGGCACTGTCCTTTTTACCCGAATTCCGGAGGGGAAATTTATGGAAATTGGAATTGATTTTTGGCTAGAACTATTGGTATTGCTAGCTTGCTTGTTCTATGCTGCCC
>CAVCTI010000089.1:0-1060 GCA_963604755.1 Duodenibacillus sp.
TTCTTAAGGCAGTCTGAGCGAACTTGGTTTTGTCCCGTTCCTCCTAGGGACACTTTCCAAATCATGGCATTCTCAGGAATGCCGAAATCAGCTTTTTCTACAGCGTTTGTCTGTTGCGCATCTTCACAGATTAGGCGAAAGATTCCCTTTCGGATGCTAAGTTGGAAATCGGTTTTCGCTTTACAGGATTCTTTGTCGTCACATGGTTTCCAGCCCTCAATGAAATCCTCATAGTCAAATGAGGGATGAAACGTTGTGAACCGCACGCGTTTATCTTGAAGTAATTTGCAATATGCCTTCATAACTTCATCACGACTGACGGTTTCTTTCTCTGGAATTGCTCCACAAAGACGAGTCACAAGCTCTGGAATCAACCAAGTTTTTCCCGTACCAGGAGGCCCTTGCAAAATAAGGTTCTTCCTCATTCTTAAGAGGCTAATGAGTTGGCTCGTTTCTTTGGAAACAGGTTTAGATTCGATGCTTGGTGGCATAGTGGGATTCTTCCCAAGAGAGAAGGAGAAGGACCAATAATCCTGATTGGAGGCTTTGAATAATTCTTCAAAATGTTTTTGGCAAGTCGGGTAATTAGCCGTAATGCCGAAAGGTTTTCCTGGATTCCCAGGCCAAGGCAAAAGATACGGATTGTCGATGGGCTGATAGAGCATCGCAATCTTCCAAAACACCATCGGGGAGATTCCAACGGTTTCTTCGCTTAATTTTGTAAGGCGTTGCATGTCTTTATTTGCAGCGGCATCAGCGATTGCTGCGATATGCTTTCGAAGCGTATCGAAATTAATCTTCGGGTTATTTGTGAAATTAACAATGCGACCTTCAGTTGCCTTATAGGCAAAGGCGAACTTTTGTATGCCAGCCTTACCGCTTATGCTTGCAAAGGCCTTCGTGCCGAATTCAACCCAATAAGAAAATGAGGCCCGATTTTCCCCTAGGACGTAGTCCTTTACAGTCATTGTCTGTAGACGACTGCGTGGCCAAAAGTTAAGAAAGGCTTTCCATTGGTTAAGCGCAAGAGTTTTCCAGGTCTCAGAATCAAGGCCTTTTC
>CAVCTI010000089.1:1092-2648 GCA_963604755.1 Duodenibacillus sp.
TTCCTTTTAAATGAGTTTTCACTGATGTCAAGTTTTTTGGCAACTTGTGCTCTTGTTTTTTCTCCTCGCAAGTACTCTTCAATGCCAGTTTCAATTAACGAATCTTTTGCCATATTTATCCCCCAAGCGGCATTGTCACCAAACCCAACGTCTAACGTTTTGACACGCTAGGGCTGACACGCAGCCTTTGATTGAGTTTTGCAATCCGAGATGGAATGCAGTGATTCCATTTTAAGCAAAGCCTCAGGAAAGCGCTCGGTTTAACAACTTGCCGATCTTTGAAATTTTCGAACGATACGAGGATGTTCTTTAGGATTTAAACGAGAGTCAGTTCCTGAGAGAAGAGCTTGTTAAGCACTTTGAAATCTAATGATGCAATTCATTTTCGCCAGCTGAATTACTGCAGTCGCTAAAGCAATAATCCGCCCATAGTTGAAGCAAAGTTCTCCTTTGCTGACTCAGACGCCCCCTTCGATAGGCTCCATTGTGTTTGTCAGTGGAATCTTTGTGAGCAAGACAATATTCCACCACGGACATGTCGGCGCCGTTTTCCTGTGCCCATGTTGCAAATGCAGCACGAAAACCGTGTGTGACTGCGACTCGGTTTCCTTGGAAGCTGTCTCTGAACCCTGGTAGTCCTTGACTGATGGCTTTTTTATCGATTTTTTTAACGACTTTTCTTAGCGCAGTTCCTGACAACTGGTGCCCTGTTGTAGTGAAAATCAGGCTGTTGCTATTTTTAAGTTGCGGAGAACTAAGAGAATTGAGGAGATTAAGGGCCTGATTGCTTAAAGGGACATCATGTGGTCGATTGTGTCCTTGTTTTCCTTTCATGTGAGAGGCGGGAATTTGCCACTCTGATTGAGTTAAGTTTATTTCCGTCCACTGTGCGCTATTGACAGATTGAAGGCGCGAAACCGTGAGGACAACAAAGAGGAGTGCTTTTGAACTGATGTTTGTTTCTTGTAGTAGTAGGGATATGAACTTGGGAATATCTCTCCAATCAATGGCGGGATGATGACCTCCTTCTTTGTGAAGTTGCATCCCGAGATAAGGCTCAACAAGTTTAATGTCCGTTGGCAACCTTTTGTTTGAATCATATAACTGATTGGCTGTGCACCATTGGAGGAACTGAGAGAGTGCGACCAAAACTTTCCAATGAGTTTGCGTAGTGGATGCCAATGATAGTTTTAAACAGGCAACGACTTCATTCGTTGTAATTTGGGCAGGGTGAAGAGTTCCGATGACGGGAAAGACGTACTTAACACCAAGGGAGAAGCGTCGCTGGAAAGCTTGCTTATCCGACCATGCCCGTAATTCAGAGTATTCCTGAATCCACAAGGGCCAAAGATTTTCTACTGACGCATTTTTCGTGTTTTGAAATGCATCTGTGTTGGACGACATGATTTTGGAAACTAGTGTTTTGAGAAAAGAAAAGGTTGGCATTTAAAGCTCCGTAGAAAAGAAGAAATGCCGAGAATTTTGCGAGTTCTCAGAGAACTTCCTCAATTAGAGAGCGAACCAGAGGTCGAACAAATTGGCGATGCGCCAGAAAA
>CAVCTI010000090.1:0-2737 GCA_963604755.1 Duodenibacillus sp.
CGAGACTTCACTTCGCGCTCAAGATTGACGCGCACTTCACTCTTTAAGCCATCAACGGTTTCTTGACCAACGCTCTTAGCAAAGGCCTCATCCAATTGAGGAAGCACTTCCTTTTCAATCTTAAGGACTTCAACTTCAAACTGAACTGTTTGGCCAGCGAGTTCTTTGGCGCCGTAGTCAGCCGGGAAGGTCATATCGAATGTCTTCTTTTCGCCAACGGCCATGCCACGCAGAGCGGCTTCAAAGTCAGGAAGCATGCGCTTGGCGCCAAGTTCCATTGTAAAGTTCTCGGCAGTTCCCCCTTCGAAGGCAACACCGTCTTTGGTGCCCTTAAAGTTAATGGTGAGGTAATCCGTATCTTCGGCTTTACGACCTTCTTCAACAACGTGAGAGGCGCGCTGCTTACGCATCACATCGATTGTCTTTGTGACTTCAGCGTCGGTGACTGGGCAGTTGTAGCGCTTTAATTCAAGTTCAGCAAAACTTGGTACTTCAAACTCGGGGTAGCACTCAACGGTGGCCTTAAATTTCAACACGTCGGTCTCTTCCGTTTTCACGGGATCGATGTGAGGAACACCAACCATGTGCCACTTGGCATCGGTTGCGGCCTTTTCGAATTCGCGTTCAATTAAACCATTGAGCGTTTCAACGTAGGCATCATGCCCATACATGGCACGCACGGTTTCAAAGGGAACGTGACCTGGACGGAAACCAGCGAGCTTTGCTTTTTTCGCATAGCGCTTTAAAGCAGCGTCAATGCCTGCTTCGAGTTCTTTTGTGGAAACCGTGAATTCAAGGCTCTTCTCTAAGGGGTTAACCTCAGGAGCTTTTTCTTCGGTCGCTACAGGCGCTTCGGCCTTTTTTTCTTCAACGTTATCAGTCATCGCAGAATATGTTTTTAGCGTCACGAAAGACGATGTTGATGTCTTTCGCGGCAAGTTTTAGGAACAAAAAAGAATCCGAGCCAACCCTATGGTCGGTTCGAAGCGAGGTGCATTATACTGAAACACCAAATTTTGGGGCAGTTTTCTTTCTCTTCCATAAGATAGTGAGCCCCCACTTTTACCCAATCAATATTAAAGTAGCCTTCATCCCAAAAAGGATTAAGACAAACAATGGAAAAACTCTTTCTCGGATTTGACGCAGGAACCCAAAGCGTCAAAGTCGCTATTTATGACGAAACCTGGCACGTAAGAGCCACCTACACCAAACCTACAACCCTTCACTACCCACACCCAGGCTGGGTTGAAATGAATGTCGATGAGTACGTCAATCTCACAATCGAATGCATTGCCCATTGCGTCAAAGCCATTAAGGCTGACGGTCTGGACCCAAGTCAAATTCAAGCGATTATGGGAGATGGCATTATCTGTGGGATTTGTGGCGTAGACGCTGACGGTAACGCGATCACGCCCTACGTCAATTACCTTGATAGCCGTACACAAACCGATTGTGATGCGATTAACGCCTGCGAAAACCCAATCTGGGCTAAAGAAACCGGAAATCCCGAAGCGCTTTGCCTATTTCCTGCGATGTTCGCGCGCTGGTTTTTGAAAAATAATGAGGCCTTTCGTGAGCGCGGCGTGAAATTCATGCATAACGCCCCGTACATCCTTTCTCACCTAGCAGGGCTCAAAGCCAATGAGGCCTTTATCGATTGGGGCACGATGTCAGGCTGGGGCTTAGGCTACAAGATCGAAGAGAAAACGTGGAGTAAGGAGCAGCTTGCCATTCTTGGAATCGATCTCAAATACATGCCACGAATTCTGAAACCCTGGGATATCGTGGGAGGGGTCTCTGAAGAAATCACAAAAGCGACAGGCCTTGTTGCTGGAACCCCAGTGTGCGCGGGAGCGGGAGATACGATGCAGTCGATGTTAGGCGCTGGCGTTTTTGAAGCCAATAAAGGCGTTGACGTTGCTGGCACTTGCTCGATGTTTTGCGTTTCAACAAACGGCATTGTCCCCGAGCTCTCGAAAAAAGGCGCAGGTCTCATTTTCAATAGCGGAACACTAGAAAACACTTACTTTTATTGGGGCTACATCAGAACGGGGGGCTTGGGACTACGCTGGTTTAAAGATAACGTCTGCCAAAAAGCCGGAGACGGCTCCTACTACAGGACTCTTTCAGAGGGCGCAGCAAACGTTCCTGTTGGTTCAGGAGGCGTCGTTTTCTTACCCTACCTCACAGGGGGCTCAGGGCCCAATCCCAATGCAAGCGGTTGCTTTTTAAACATGACGCTTAAAGACGATATCTTTGTCGCGTGGCGCGCCGTGCTTGAAGCAATCGGCTACGACTATATGGAAATTGTTGATACGTATCGGGGAGCAGGCGTTACCCTTGATGCCACTAGCGTCACCGAGGGCGGAAGCCGCGACGAACTCTGGAATCGAATTAAAGCCGATATGTTAGGAAGTCGCATTCTGCGGTACCGCAACGCAGGTGGCGCTGTGATTACCAATTGCGTTATCGCTGCTTTAGCAACAGGATTTCTCAAAGAACCGAAGAAGGCTCTCACAGAAACCATTGTCCTTGATGCGGTCTATGAGCCGCAAGCGAAAAACACAAAACGCTATCGAACGCTATACACCTTGAAAAATTCTCTTGTGAAAGAGAAAATGCAAGAAGCGTTTGAAACGCTCTCGGCAATGCGAAACGCGTAAAAAATAAGGAGATCTAACGGTCAACTACCCCTCTCTAAAGAGAGAGGCTTGTGAAAGCAAGCCTGGTTGACTAG
>CAVCTI010000091.1:0-2447 GCA_963604755.1 Duodenibacillus sp.
TCTCTGCAATCATCAATTTCAAGTATCGCCGCCAACTTTTCAGGATTGCTGAGGAGGAAAGAAATGCCTCTTGATACCGCATATGGATTCAAAGTAGACATGGCCGTGCCGATTCAAATTGTCGGCAAGGCTCGTCCTCGCGTCTTGCGTAACGGCCGCGTCTATACGCCAAAAAAGACAGTTGTCGTTGAAAAATCCATTGCTACTGTAGCTAAGGCTGAAATGCAGGGTCATGAGCCTTATGACGGTCCTCTCGCTTGCGATGCCAGCTTCATCTTTGTTCCACCGAAGTCGTGGAGTAAGAAAAAGCGAGAGGAGGCTATTAAGTTCCATGACCCCGTGGAGCGCAAGCCGGACATTGACAACGCTCTAAAGACTGCCCTGGACGCATTGAACGGCATTGTGTATCCGGACGACAAGAAAGTCACTGACGTTCGTATGAGCAAATACTACGGCTCAAAAGACAAAGTGCTTTTGAGTTTTTGGGGGATAAAGTGTGAGCAAGATTGAGACAACTTATCATCGACTGCTCCCTTTTAGGGCTCAGGACGTTCTTAAGAAAGCTCACAGGGATGCGCAGCGGTTTCCTGCTGAGACGCTCGAACATGATCGCATTATTGAAAGAGCAATCAGGAAAGTGAGGTATGAATTCGCAGAACTCTTTAGACCGTTATCGCACAGTATGGGTAAACGATAAGGGTTTCATTGTTGGCGAAGACCATCCGCGGGCGAAATACACCGATGCGGATATTGATGCAGTTTTTGAACTGCGAGAGGAGGGATTTTCCCTTCGTGCTATTGCAAAAAAAATGGAGATGCCTTTGCGGACTGTCCGGAGCTACTTAAACGGCAGCACTCGTCAAGGTGTCTCACATTCCAAGCGAATAAAGGTGAACAAATGACAACGAAAAAGCTCACGACAAAGCAGAAAAAGTTCGTTAAAGCCGTGGCTTCCGGAAAGTCAGGAACCGAGGCCGCAATCAAGGCTGGATACTCAAAGAAAACGGCCTATTCAATCGCCAATCAGAACTTGAAAAAACTTGAAGTTAAGGATGCGCTAGAAAAAGAGATTGATTCTGCGGCAAAAAAAGCAGGGGTTGACCCTGAATGGGTTTATAAAAGCCTGAAGCGACTTCATGATTTTAATTCACAAGTTGTGGCCAAAGAAGAAGGCGACGAAATGATCAATCCGGCTGTTGCCCTGGACTCGGCTAAGAGTATCGGCAAGTTCATGCGGATGGGAGAGAAAGAGTCTGACGCCAAAGACGACACTCTAAAGATTTTGGCAGAGACGCTTAGGGAGAAACTCAGTGAAAGCGGCAACTTGTAAGAAATCCGGAAAGACTCAAAAGAAATACGCGAGCCCAGCATACGAGATTCTTGACGGACTCACAACAATTGCGAATCAATGTAGCAAAGACCCTCTGAAGTTCGTGCAACTCGCATTTCCGTGGGGGCAAGGCACTCTTGAGAAATACACAGGGCCTGACAAATGGCAGACAGAAATTCTTGAGGCGATGCGAGACAGGCTCCATTCCGGCGAAGAGCGTGATTCGGTTTATCAGGACGCGACAGCCGCGGGTCACGGCTGCGGCAAAAGTGGTTTAGTTGCCTGGCTCATCTTGTGGGCCTTAGTCACATATCCCGACACGCGCGGCGTTGTCACTGCTAACACCGAAACCCAGCTGCGCACCAAGACTTTCGCTGAAGTGGCCAAGTGGTACAACTTGTGCCTTTTCAAGGATTGGTTTGTGTGCTCGGCAATGAGCATCTATTCCAAGGCTCCTGGACACGATAAGACGTGGCGCATTGACGCGATTCCGTGGTCAGAAACGAATCCTGAAGCCTTCGCCGGTTTGCACAATGCCGGCAAAAGAACGATGGTCATTTTCGATGAGGCATCAGCCATCTCAAATGTGATTTGGGAAGTGACCGAGGGTGCCTTGACCGATATGGACACACAGAAGTTTTGGCTGTGCTTTGGTAACCCGACTCGATCAACAGGAAGGTTCTTTGACTGTTTCAACCGGTTCAGACACAGGTGGGTTCACCGGCACATTGACACGCGCACCGCTGTTATGGCTGACCAAAACCAAATTGCCAAGTGGATTGAAGACTATGGCGAGGATTCGGACTTTGTGAAGGTTCGTGTGCGTGGCGTTTTCCCCTCCTCGTCCTCAATGCAGTTCATTGCTCGCGACATCGTGGATAAAGCCATTAAATCCGAGTCAGACCCAGCATCAATACTTGACACTGTTTGCATCTTAGGCGTGGACGTGGCGCGCTTTGGCGATGACCGCTCAGTGATTTTCTGCCGCATTGGGATGGATGCTCGCTCTTTCAAGCATCGTGAGTACCGTGGACTTGATGGCTGGCAGTTAGGCGAGAAGGTGGCTGAGTTCTATAACGAACTTGTGAGCCTCGGTGCGCGGCGCGTTGTCATCAAC
>CAVCTI010000092.1:0-3382 GCA_963604755.1 Duodenibacillus sp.
TTGTGTTAAGAATCCCTGCTGAAAATTGATACTGATTAGAGCCACATTAAAGGCTCTACAGCGCACGAATAAGGCTAGTCCTATCCTGCCCTATTACTGACAGCGCTGAGGCGTACTTTTTAGCCTCGGCCCGCGTTCTAAAATTCTTCTGCTTCTTTTTCTTGCCCTCGTACCACAGGACACGAAAACCGCCGCTAGGTGTCTTAGAAACTGATGCCATCTTGATAATCTCAGAACCACTAAAGAACCACTAATATATACGGAAAATGCCGATGTATGCCGAAATTTTAGGGCGTAATCTCCTGAAAAATCAACGTATGCCGATGTATGCCGAACTATCGCACCGCCTCTCACCGGCACCATTTATTCCTTTATTTTCAGTGATTTACGAATTTAATCTAAAGTCACTCGAAAGCAAAAGCTCGGTTTAGTTCCGAGTTTTTTGTCTTAAAACCGCAGTTCTTGCCCTACGTAGATACGAAAAAACCCAAAGTGGTTAGCCTTGGGCTTAGAGTTAATTCCCTCGCGAATCGTCGTGCTTTGCGAGAGGTTCGAATCCGTTATCCGATGTTAATGAGACGGCGTGCTGGTGTAGCGTTCTCGTTTACCTTCGGGACACTCACGTGCAAGACTCCGTCTTCGAAACTCGCTTTGCACTCGCCTTCTTTCACTTCCTTACCAACGTAGAAGCTACGTGAGCAGGCGCCTGTTGTGCGTTCAGAACGAATCACGCGTCCTTCTGTGCTCTTTTCTTCTTTTTCCACGGCCTTGTGTGCAGAAATCGTGAGATACCCGTCTTTGAGTTCTGCCTCGACCTCGTCTTTCTTAAAGCCAGGAAGATCGATAGCAAGCTCGTAGCTCGTGTCTGTTTCACGAATATCTGTCTTCATCACACAATCGGCGTGACGACCAAAAACCGACGGGGTATGGAAGACTTCACCCTCGAATGGATCGGTCACGAAGGCTGGGAAAAACGTATCAGCAAAAAGTTGCGGAAGTCTGTTTGTCATAGTTACTCTCCTTGAAACTCTCTTGGAAGGCTTTCTTTTCCTTCCCTCTTAGAGCCTATATGGGAGTCCAAAACAGAAAGCACTATTGTGGGAAATCCCACTTGGATTTTTGGGGGCTTGCCCCCATTTAATAAGAATCTCTAAAACGACTTTTCGCTACGCGAACGAAGCCCTAGAAAAGGTGCTTATGGCGCATAAAAAGAAGCACGACGCACTGCGTCAGTAGGCTCGCAACAACAGCCTCTGTGTAGCCTAAGAAAAGTGCACCATCGTGTAAGAGGTACGGTAAAACAAGATAGAAGACTGCCGTACTCAATAGACCGCTTACGAGTCCTTTCATCACCTTTTGCGCCTCAGAAGCATTTTTCCCGCCACGCTGCGCGAAAAGTGCCATCGTAAGCGCCATTAAGGGCAGAGATGAAAGAATGCCGCTTGCCGCCGGTCCAATATAGGGAGCAGAAAGCGTCACAGCTAGCGTTAACGTGACCATAAAAAGCGCACGCAATAAAAGATCGTGCTTCACGGGAGTAGCTTTTGCGCCATCACTTTTGGAAATCGGTAATTTCCAACCAAAAAAGACGATACAAAAGGCCGTCAAAATAAAAAGTGGCCAAAGGGACAACCCAAGTTTTGCTACGAGAAAAGAAACGATTGTGAAAGCAGAAAGCCCGAGGACAACTGCTAGGATTCTCCCCTTCGGGCAAACAAGGGCATAGGTCATTCCGAAGAATGTGAGCGCCGTTGTTCCCGCAAGCGACCCGTAGCCCGAATTCACAGCAAAGGCCGCCCCATTTTCAATCGCAAGGAAAACTGAAATCGGTCCCGAAACACACGGCAATGCAATAATCAGACCGCCGACAGTTTCTCCCCAACGGCGAGCCGCGAGGGTGGCGAGCACAAGAAAGAGCGGCGCCCCGATTAATTTCATGAGAAGAATTGTCATTGCCTAGATTCCAAAGAAAAAGTGCGCGTACTCTAGCAAAATTGGTAACGCCTTTTTGGCATAGCCCAAAACTCCTAACGACTCTTCGTTGTCTTAAAGCCAAAAATGGCGCAACCCGTTTTCACATAAAAGAAAATGCAAAGGCTTGCCGTAAGAACAACAAGAGAGCACCCAACGAGCGAAAGATAGGCAAAGCCAAACCTCTCGGAAAGAATACTTCCTAAGAAGGCTCCGCCTCCGATTCCCACGTTAAAGATTCCTGAGTAAATGGATGTGGCAATGTCTGTCGCATCGGGCGCAATACGAATCAGTAGCGAGTGAAACGCCAACATCACTGAAGTCATTGCCGCGCCCCAGAAAAAGAGAACAGCTGTCGTAAATACGTAAGATCCCCGTGCAAAGTAAATCGAGAAGATGCCACAGGCAATTAAGGAAAGCGCCCCAATCATCACAGGAGAAATGTGTTGATCGACAAAGCGTGTTGTAATCACCGTTCCCACAATGCCCGAAATACCAAAGACAAAAAGGAAAATGACAACAGCCGATGGATCAAAACCTCCAACTTTCTGAAGAATCGGCGAAATAAAGCTATAGGCCGTAAAGTGACCAAGGACCGTGATGACAGTGACAAAGTACAGCTGCACAAGCGCTGGGCGCTTTAAAAGCATCGGAAGGCTCTTTAAGGAGCCAGCGGTGGTTGCCGGACACTGTGGCAAGAACTTTGCAATGCAAAGCATTAAAACAAAAGCAATGATGCCAATAAGCACAAACGTCTCTTGCCAGCTTGTCATCTGTCCGAGTTTTGTGCCAATGGGAACACCCAAAACGGTGGCGACAATCGAGCCTCCCATCACAGCGGCAAGCCCGACTGCGTATTTCCCGCGCGGCGACATCCGGGCGGCCAATGGGGTCATAATGGCCCAGAAAATCGCGTGTGTGAGCGCCACAACAACGCGAGCCGCTAAAAGAGAGGTAAACGTATTGACCCAATAAACAACGATATGAGCGCAGGCAAAAAAGAAAATTAGAAAAAGCAGCAACTTACGACGCTCAACTCGCGCTGTTAGCGCAGTAAGCGGCAACGAAACGATAGCGACAACCCAAGCGTAACCCGTGATAATAAGGCCCGTAAACGACACCGTTTCCCCTAGGTGCGAAGCGATATCGGGTAGCAGTCCGACGGGAAGAAATTCCGAGGTGTTAAAAACAAAAGCCGCAAAGGCTAAACAGATAACTGGGGCCCAAGAAGTAATTTTTTGCGTATTGCTATTAGCTTGCATAATGAAAACAACGGCCAACTAAAACCTCTTATCTAGGATAAAAAAAAGAGGTTTGGAGGCAAAACGGGCGCGCATTTTAATGAAATGTTCCCATTGCGCTATAAGCAAAATGTCGCACCCCGCGTGGCGATGCGAC
The DNA here is from genome assembly GCA_963604755.1 of Duodenibacillus sp. GTDB lineage: Bacteria > Pseudomonadota > Gammaproteobacteria > Burkholderiales > Burkholderiaceae_F > Duodenibacillus. The sequence continues at coordinate 3,370 of CAVCTI010000092.1, forward strand.
ATAAGAATGTGAT
>CAVCTI010000092.1:3392-7406 GCA_963604755.1 Duodenibacillus sp.
TCACCGTTGATACCCCCACTTAAAAGTTAGACGGCAAGCTTTTCGGAAATATAGTTTCTCACGAGCGTGGCGTCTTTTGGTAAAACGTCAACGTGCTGCGGCTTCTTTTCAAGATTTTCTAAGCCCGCGGGAATCGTCGGAAGCTTTCCTGTTGCCTCTTGAATCGTTGCGGCAAACTTCGTAGCTTGCGCCGTTTCAGCCACAAGCATCTTCACGGTAGGACGCTTCTTTTCCGTTGCCACTTTCACCGCATCTGCCGTATGCGGGTCAATGAGGAAACCTTCGCTTTTTAAGACCGAGCGAATCGTTGAAAGACGATCGGCGTGTAGGCTTTTACCAGAAATAAATCCCGAGCGTTTTACCGCCTCGAAATCTTCTCCTGTGATGGAAAACCGCCCTGACCTTGAGAGCTCTTCCCAGAGGGAACAAAGCCGCAAAGAGTTCCTACCGAGTACGTCAAAGATATAGCGCTCGAAATTACTCGCCTTTGAAATATCCATCGAAGGTGAACTTGTCTGATAGGTGTGGGCGCCATCTCTTACGCGATAAACCCCTGTGTTAAAGAATTCGTCTAACACATCGTTTTCATTGGTAGCGACAACAATCTGAGAAAAAGGCACTCCCATTTGCTTAGCAATCCAGGCGGCAAGAACATTTCCGAAATTGCCTGTTGGAACTGTGACATCGACCTGTTCGTCTTCGGAGTCGCTTACGCTAAGCCAGCCTGCAACGTAATAGACAACTTGCGCGGCAATGCGTGCCCAGTTAATGGAATTGACGGTACCAATCGAATACTTCGCCTTAAAGGCAGCGTCCTGCCCGATTTCTTTGACAATATCCTGGCAATCGTCAAAAACACCGTCAATGGCAATATTGAAAATGTTTTTATCCGAAAGCGAATACATCTGGGCTCGTTGAAAGTCACTCATGCGACCATGGGGACTGAGCATAAAAACACGAATCCCCTTTCTCGAGCGCATCGCGTATTCGGCCGCCGACCCCGTGTCTCCTGAGGTTGCGCCAAGAATATTGAGTTCTTTTCCATTACGAACTAAAAGATACTCAAAAAGCGCACCTAGAAATTGCATGGCCATATCTTTAAAAGCCAATGTGGGCCCATTAGAGAGTTCAAGAAGGTAAAGCTCGTGGCTCATCTTTCTTACAGGAGCGATACGTGTGGCATCAGACCCCATTCGAGCATGGCAATAAATTTCTGCTCGATAGGTCGCTTCGAGAATCTTATTTAAATCCTCTTCGGGGATATCTGTAGCAAAGCGCTTTAAAACTTCAAAAGCAACTTCTGCGTATAGCTTTGAACGCAGCGCCCAAAGTTCTTCCCTGCCAAACTTCGGGTAGGTCTCAGGAACGTATAAGCCTCCGTCGCTCGCTAACCCCTCAAGAACAATCTGAGAGAAGTCAACCGATAGAGCGCGGCCTCTAGTTGAAATGTATTTCATAGCGCCCTCCTAGAATTAGAACCCCCCAAACAAGTGCAGTTTCGTGGGGCGATTCTCTTCGCTTGCCGTAGACTCGCGACGAAGCATAGCAATCGCCTCATTGATTTTTTCTTCTGTTGTCTCTTTCGTGAAAAAGACCGCCATTGTTTCATCTTGCGCTTGGAAACTAGCTTCAATGCCATACTGTGCAAAAGTCGCTTGCGCTTTTTGGCTTTCTTTAGCGCTAACGCGAACAACAAAGGCACTCTTTTGTTTTTCGTACGGGACGTATTCGATTGCTTCTCGCGCTTCTGGCCAAACGCCAGCAAACGGCACACGGCAGGATAAATCTGCGTTCAAAGTGCGTGCAATATCGACAATGTCGGAAACGACAGCTGACGCTGTTGGACGCTCGCCAGCGCCTCTGCCACTATAATAGGTCGGGCCAAGGCCTCCTGCGACAAACTCAACGGCATTCATCACATCATCAATCTTATAAAAGAGCGAGGCATCTCGAACAACGCGAGGCGCAACACTCATTTCGATTCCCGCTTCTGTCTTCTTCGCTTGAGCAACGAGTTTCACTTTCGCATGAACGAGTTGAGCGGCTGCAACGTCTTTGGCTGTCACAGAAGAAATCCCCTCGATGTGAGCGGCTTCAAACGTAAACGGTGTGCCAAAAGCCAGAGCCGAAAGAATCGTAATCTTATGCGCCGTATCGATACCTTCCACGTCAAAGGTGGGATCGGCCTCAGCGTAGCCTAATTTTTGAGCTTCAGAAAGTGTCTCTTTGTAGGAACTTCCTTCGAGCATCTTTGTCATGATGTAGTTGCAGGTTCCGTTAAGAATGCCTGAAACCGATTCAATCTCATCGGCAACTAACCCTTCGCGCAAGGCTTTGATAATAGGAATGCCCCCAGCAACGGCAGCCTCATAGGCTACAGCCACGCCCCGAGTTTGAGCGGCACGAAGAATTTCTTCGCCGTGCGTTGCAATGAGGTGTTTGTTCGCTGTGACAACGTGTTTACCGCGCTCAATGGCTTCGAGCACAAATGTTCGTGCCGCTTCAACGCCGCCCATTAGCTCGACTGCGATATCGATTGTTGGGTCATCCAAAATTGAAGAAAAGTCGTTGACGATTTCGAGTGTGCCACCTGTTTTTTCCTCAGCCTTCTTAACATTGCGGACAACAGCCTTAGCCACTTCAATTTTCACGCCGCTTCGAGCCGAAATAAGATTCGCATTTTCTGTCAAAACTCGATAGGTCCCAAGCCCCACGGTTCCAAGACCTGCTAGACCAACGCGAACAATTCTCATAAAACTACTCCATAATTACTTGTGTTCATTTTGTAACTCTTACTTTACAGCGTTTTGCCGTTCATTTGCACCTTTGCATATAAGCGATTTTCTCTATGTCCTGCACTCTTTCGAACATCCCGGGATACGAACTTGTCACCTCGAGCCTGAGCTTCAAGAATAATTACGAAAAATTAAAGCAAAAGCTCTCTAAGCTCTTAGGCGAAAAAGAGGCTTCTCGCTTTCTTAAAGATCCCCACGTTTCGCTTTATGCCTCGCGCGAGGCTTTTCCTGATGCAATTCGTGAACTGGTCTATACGGCTTACTTGCCGCCCTACTCGATTTATCGGCATAAGGAAACGACGCTTTACATTGCGCTCGATGGCGTAGAAAAAAAAGGCTTTCTCGCTCGTCTTATCGCAGAGGCTGGCTATTTTGCTCATCTAGAAAAACCGCTTATCAAAGTTCAGATAAAGAAAGCCTCCCATTGGATTTACGACGATTTTTCGAAAGCCAATGTCGCAGCCATTGTTCGCGAGCACTTTGATTCACCCTTTTTAAGGCATGATGGACGCGACCACCTTTTTTATCGAATTTTGCAGCACATCGATGGCCTATACCGATCCGAAAATTCAAAGACCGACAAAGCCAATCGACCCTTAAATCGTCTTGTCGATTTAGCAATCGAAAACATGCGTCATCCGCTCGGAGAGCCGAAAGCGCCTCCTTGCTGCAACATCAAAATCCGTGAGTCTGCGAAAGCGATGCCTCTCAATGCCGTCGTTCGAATCGCTCCTTACGAATTGCCGAAAGTGGGTGTTCTTTTCGCTGGTGCTCACGCAAGTCGCATTCAGGGCTTTCCCTTCTACGACATGCTCACTTTGATGCCTCCGTCTCGCATTCCTGGGATTCCATCTGCGTTTGCGCAAAATGTTGATGACACTATTTCCTTTAGTCCTTATGACGGCTACCAGAGACTTTCTGATCTCTCGTTACGACCCTTAGCGCATTTAAATCCACGAATGATTCAAGCCCCCAAGCGCTCTCGGCTTAATTTCATTCGTAACTGCATCACAGATTTCCCCTATAAAGAAGTCGAGCTTGCGGCTATTGTCCCTTATCTTTCCCGCCCGATTGGGAAAGCCGGCGAAATCACCCACGTCGATGTTTCCAAAAGATTGGATTGGGCTGTCGTCGATCTCGCTCTTGAAGGGCACTCAGGAAAAATTCGTGCGCTTCATTCGCTTTGGGCAATGCAAGCAACGCGTCTTAAAACCCACAC
>CAVCTI010000093.1:0-6809 GCA_963604755.1 Duodenibacillus sp.
CTCTTCAGCCTGTGACAATCGCCATTTGCGAGGCAATCCTTTCTTTAACTGTTTTCTGGATTAATCGTCAGCATTGGACCTCAGGTATGAAAGCGCTTTTATCGCTTTCTCCGACGATGGATTCTTTGGTTGCTATCGGTTCGAGTGCCTCCTACCTTTATAGCTTTGTCGCATTCCTTCTCGCGTTAAACACAGACGTGCGAGTAACTAGCGAGACCCTAATGGGTCTTTACTTTGACTCCTCAGCGATGATTTATGCCTTTGTCGGTGTCGGTAAATGGCTTGAAGGACGCGCTAAAGATAAATCGGTTGTAGCTCTTGAAGGCCTTGCTCGGTGCATCCCTGATGAAGCAACACGCCTAGTTAATGGAAAAGAAGAACGCGTTCCCACTTCAAGTCTTCTTAAAGGAGACATTCTTTTGGTGCGAGCAGGGGAATCGATTCCTGCTGATGGGAAAATCCTAAAAGGCGAAGCTGAAGTTGATGAATCTGTTCTAACCGGAGAGAGCCTACCGCGCATCATGGGTGTGGGTAGCGACGTCTCTTGCGCCACGATGGTTACTTCTGGCTGGCTACAGATGCGGGTGGTGCGTGCAGGAGGGCAAACCAAGTTTTCAAAGATTCTTTCGCTTGTTGATGCCGTTTCAGAAACAAAAGCTCCCATTGAACGCATTGCCGATCGCGTCAGTTCCGTTTTTGTTCCCTTTGTTATTTTTGTGGCGCTCGTGACGTTTGTCGTATGGATTTCATTGGGGCGTTCTGTTGAATTCTCTTTAGTAAGTGCCGTTTGCGTCTTGGTGATTTCTTGCCCGTGCTCGCTGGGATTAGCGACGCCAGTAGCGGTGACAATCGGAAGTACGCTTGCCGCTCGGCACGGCGCTTTCTTTAAGAATGCGCAAGCAATCGAAGAGTTAAGTCGCATCGATACGGTTGTTTTTGATAAGACAGGGACGCTTACCGAAGGAGAATTCGAAGTTGTTGAATTTCGGGTTGATCCTAAGAAAGAAAGTGAAGCGCTTCTTGCTGCCCTTAGCATCGAACGTCTTTCGACGCATCCTCTAGCTAAAGCGATTTGCCGCTACGTGAAAGAAAAAGACATCAATCCGACTGAGGTCCAAAACTTTGAAGCACGAGTCGGAGCGGTTGCCGGCACTGTTTTAGGAAAACGCATTGAAATCGGTAACTCCATTGCGCTAGGCATCGCCGATGTTGTAGCAAATTCTTCCTTGGCAGCCAAACCCAAAATCGTCGCGGGTTCCACACGACTCTTTTTAACAATCGATGGTGAACTTATCGCGGCAATCGATTTGGCAGACCGTTTGCGTAATGGCGTTGAAGCTCTCGTTACTGCGCTACAAGAAAAGAATATTTCTGTGATTGCCGCTAGCGGCGACGCGCGTCCTGTTTTGCAGTACTTAAAAAAGCGACTTAATCTCGCGAAGTCCTACGGGGCCATGACGCCCGAGGATAAGCAAAAACTTATTTCTCGCTTAAAGCGCGAGGGGCACCACGTACTCTTTGTCGGTGACGGCATTAATGATGCTCCATCACTCGTTGAGGCAGACGTTGGGATGGCAGTTGGAGCAGGAACCGATGTTGCCGTGGATTCAGCTGACGTCGTACTTGTCAATAACCGGATGGCCGATATTGCCGCCTGCATGGATTTGTCGCACGCTTTAATTCATAACATCCACCAGAATCTATTTTGGGCGTTCTTTTATAACTTACTCGGTATTCCGCTTGCCGCAGGATTCCTCTATCCGATGACAGGCTGGCAGTTAAGTCCCATGTTTGCCGCCGCTGCCATGAGCTTAAGTTCAATCTGTGTGGTATCGAACGCCTTACGGCTTTTCACGTGGCGTCCTGAGCCTCTTTATGGGCAAGACGATAGCGAAGAAACCCATTTAACTACTCAAGAGAAGGAGCAAACAATGACAACCTGTTGGGTTCGTATTGAAGGGATGGCCTGCGAGCATTGCGCAAAGGCTGTGACAAAGGCAATTTTGGCCCTTTCTGGCGTGACAGAAGTTTCTGTTGACCTCGCCAAAAAAGGCGCGACCGTAAAAAGTACCGCGGCCCTTGACTACGAGGCCGTTAAAAAGGCCGTCAATGACGCAGAGTTCAATTTCATTGACATGAAAGAACTCTAAGAGCGTTTCCTTTTTCATGTTAACCGTGGGCATGACGGCGTTTTGCTATCGGGCCCTTTTAGTTCCACGTGAGGTAACTGACAACCGAGAAGATCGCAAGCATCAAAGCCACTGCCGCAATGCAGGGCTTGAGTGTTTTAAAGAAATCGGCTTTAAAGTAATCCAAAGAAACCATGAGGCACACGTGCGTGGGTGTTACCATCTGACCGCAAACGCCGCAGACAAGCACGAGACCAATAAGATCTAATGAGCCTTGAGCAACAGCAGCGACAATCGGCATCATCATTGCCACATGCCCTTGAGACATGCCAGTTAACATGCCGATCACAAAACTAATAAATCCAAGAATGAGTGGTAGCGGAAGCGTCGAGGCTTCAAAGCTTGTGACAATCTGCGCTAAAACACCGCTTGCTTCCAAAAGTTGGATAAAGTAAAGAATCAAACCCACGTCACGCAAGAGCTTGAATTCGATTGCGCCAACAAAAATCTCTTTCAGACTTACCTTGCGATTTAGCAGTATGAGAATCGGGTAAAGAGCAGCGACAATAATGAAAATCGAAATCGAGGCTGGCAGCCCAGCGGCAAGCGAAATGCCAAAGACGCCAAACATTGGAAGTAGGACCAGAATAAAGTCAACGCGATAGTGCGCCAGTTCCGTTTTGCTTGGTTCAACTTCAGGCTCGATAATCTTTAAGGGCGAAACAAAAAAGAACCATCCGATTGTGGTCATCAAGGCGCTCACCCACAGCAGGTGCAAAATCACATCGCTAATCGGAACGTTGACAATCGCGCAGGTTAAAAGAATGCCTGGGACAATCGGGTTAGAAAACTCCATGAAGTGCCGAAACCAGTAATTGATGAGCGCTTTTTTTTCAGGAGAAACGTCTTGGCCCTTGGCAACGGTTTCGACAATGGGGGCAGAAAACCGAGCGCCCCCGATTGAAGGAAGCATCCCAAGAAAGGCGGGCATTGCAGCAAGAGTCACTTTTTTCGAGGGGATGATGTGGTGAAGATACTCGACTAAGCCATTTAAGATGCCGCTTTTACGCATCTCGATTTCTAAGCACACGACAAAGTACAAAGCAAAAATTAAGTCGTAGCTTCGCTGCATCGTAAGCGTCGATTTCAACGCTTTCACTAAAGAGGCGGGATTTGTGTCGAGAATGGCCCAAACAAAAAGGCCTCCTGCCAAAATCGCGGGCCCAATCGGGACGTGTTTACGGATTAAAACGACCATCAGCACAATGGCCGCTAGTAAAACAAGATAAATGGACATAGCTTAAGCCTTTGTCTACAAGGGGCTAAGAAAGCAATCACTTTTTGAAAGATTTGGATTTTACGCCGCAAACCTCATGCTTGCCTTCGACAAAAGCCGTTGAAAAGTTTGACTTGAAATAAAGACTATCGATCAGAAAAGCTTGGGACACCGCGCGCGTTACGAATCACGAAAAGGAAGGAGGAAGGAAGGTAGGGAGCGGCCTTAATCTTTAGGGGGTCGTGGTCGATGGTTTTATCCATCTCAAACATGCCGTCTACGTCGCTTGGACTGATGCTTCGTAGGAAGCCTTCGGACACCGCTTTCACGGGGCAATTGGCAAAGGTGCGCACAAAGCTCGAGCCTTGTTGATTTGTGGCAAAGAGATTGGCAGGAACGTTAGATAGACCGCTATTTTCAAACGCAGAATCAAAACGCCACGCTTTTGGGTTTTTGTTAAAGATATTTTCTGGGATGGTTTTAAGGGCCTTACAGGAGGCAAAGACTTCTCGAAAATCGATGGCATTGGTCGCTGCTGAAAAAAGTGTGGCATCAAGCGATTCAATTCCGCTTTCTTTAAAAAGCCTATGAAATATGCGAACCTTGGTAAGCATTAGAAAGATTAATTTTGGAACGCACTTAAGTTTGGGTAGGTAAGAGAAAGTTCCCGTTAAATCGACAACCTGCGGGTTACGAACAAAAAGCGATTCGCTTACTCTTTGAAGATTCACAGGAGGCGTTTCAGGATTCCAAATTTGAGCGTGATAAGCTACCTTCCACGTCGCAGGATCAATAAGGGGCGGCAGCTCATCGCAAAGCGCAACGGTTTGCTTAGGAAGCGTAAGAGTGCCCACGGGAAGTTTCCCTTCAACATCGATTGTGAGGATGTGAGTTCCCTTTTTTAAGGGAAAGCTGACTTTGGTTATCTCTTCTTTCCAAAGGAGGCTTTCTATGGTTTCTCCCACGGTAAAGTGAATGACTCTTTCTCTATCAGAGGGATTTGGGAGAAATTGAAATTCGACAGTTTCTGTTCTTCTTTGAATCAAGAGTTCAAGCTTTAAGCAGGGAGTCATTGCGCGTCTCCTTTACCTCAATCTGCGGCACTTTCTGCAAAGCAATCGAGTCCCGTTTGTCGCGGAAAGTTTGCAAAGCTCTTTGGTAAGCGCTCGAGCTTATAGCAAAAGGCAAACATTGCGTCGGCACATTCAAGGTGCTTTAAAGAAAGAATGATATCGTCATCGACTGCTTTCAAGTTTGTGCATCCAGCAAAGCATTGCTCAAGATTACGGATTGTTGGATTGTTATCAAAAAAGCGCGGCGCAATCGCCTCAAGCTCTCGTAAGTTAGCAGCCCACCCCACGAAATCGTCTTTTTGCCTCAAGGCTTTCGGATGAAAGTTGGGTAAGGGATCGAGAATCGCAACGACTCCTCGGGAAAACCGAAAAGGTCTTACGGCGTATTCTTGAGGAGACGGGCTATGGAGCGTCACGGTATAAAGCCCCGCTTTTTTCCACGCGTGAGAAATCAAATCGGTTGTTTCGTATTCAAAGCGCTCGGTTATCCCATCGCCCCAATCGATAAGAAAGTCGCCGTCGATCTCAAGGTCAATGGGGTAAAAGCGTAGGACTGTTTGGGCTTTGCCAGAGGCTTTCCAAGTAAAGCGAAACGCTGCATCCTCTTTTGTTGCTTTGGGACGAACCCAACCCATGATTTGGCGACGTGTGGTATCGGCCCAAGAAAAGAGGGTGTGATTCGCTCCGAGAAGGAAATCGTCAACCACATAAGGGATGGGAGCCTCGGCAAAGGGATTTTCCACTTTCTCTAAATTCGCGCAATCGGCAAAGGCTCTCGAGCAAAGCGTTTCTTTTGTGGCGCCTTTTAACAGACCAAAAGGAATGGCTTTGATATTGCTCTTAGCGAAAATCTCTCGAACGGAAGCGATCTTCTGAAAGGGAGAAAACAAATCGGCATCAACCGTTTCAATGGAACTAGCGAAAAACGCTCGGTCAAAAACTTCCAAATCGGGATTGGCAACAAAAAGATTACCTGCGATGGTTTTTAAGGTTGTCCTCTCGCCACTCTCGGAGCTAACAAGTTGCGGAAAGACTTTTGCTGCAATGAGTTCTCCTGTGGCAGTGGTCTCTCCAACAGTTAATGTTGGAAGTGCTGAGACGATGTTTTCTGTTTCCTTAGGTAGCTCTTTTAACGGAAGCCATCCAGAGGATGTGCGAATGCGAATGCGAGCTAAGGCGTGGCGCATTTGAATGCGATGCGTCTTTGTGAGCGTGGCTGTGAACGTTTCGTCTGCGGCCATTTGCTGCAATTCGGCATCATTGATTGTGCAATCGACATCTTCCGTGACCTCATCGCCCCAATCGATCGTGATTTTCCCAACCTGATCCATCGCGTAGCGAGGAATCTTATAAAAGACAAGGCGCACATTAACTAGGCCGTTGCCAGTGAGGTCAATGACCAGTTCGTAGATGCGAAAATTTGGTGTCGAAGCTTGAGCCATAACGTGCAATTGTACTGTTCTTATCTTTGGGCGATTTCACTTTTTTGCATTCGCGTTGGCGTCAAGGTCGACTAATAGTGGGTCGATAAGTAGGCTAATGACGCGAAGGCGTTCAACCAAATTGTGGCTTACAGCAGTAAGACGCAATTTCTCTGGGCCAACAAGTTTCATATCACGTCGCGATTGCATGAGTTTCACAAGAGAAATCGCAAAAAACTTCGGGCGCTCCTCAAAGGTAAAGAGAACGGCTTTTTCAGAGGCATCGATCTTACGAATCCCTAATTTTCTTGCGCGAAGTCTTAGGCGGTGCACGGCAATGAGTGCCTGTGTTGCCTCGGGCATTTTCCCGTAGCGATCGGCTAGGCTATCGACAATCGTTTCGATTTCTGTGGGGTCTTTGGCTAACGCTAACTTCTTATAAAACATTAAGCGATTCCCCACATCGGGAACATAATCGTCAGGGAGCAAGGCACTCATGTGTAGATTAATTTCTGTTAATACCCCAAACGGATTCTCGAGAGAGGGTTGTCTCATTTCTTTCAAAGCGGCGACTGCTTCTTTAAGCATTTCCGTGTAGAGCTCGAACCCGACCTTGGAGATTTCTCCGCTTTGCGCCTCACCAAGAATTTCTCCTGCGCCTCGGATTTCTAAGTCATACATCGCAAGATTAAAGCCGCTTCCTAAATCCTCTAACCGCTCAATTGCTTCTAAGCGCTTTTTCGCGTTACTCGTTAGTGCATCCTCTGATGGAATCAGTAGGTAGGCATAGGCCTGGTGGTGCGAGCGTCCGACGCGACCTCGTAGTTGATGTAGTTGCGCAAGCCCCAAGCGGTCGGCGCGATGCATGATGATCGTGTTCGCGTTGCCAATATCGATGCCATTTTCAATA
>CAVCTI010000094.1:0-5714 GCA_963604755.1 Duodenibacillus sp.
GTATTGCGGGATCTGCTGAAGTCGCCTCTCGCTTAAGTAAGAAAGCTCTCATGCGTCAAATTGGCACACATAATCCCAATCCTCGCGGAGCAGAATTTGAGCGCCTCGTTACCGAAGGCTTAAATGAACTCAATATCGGGCCCCAAGGCTTAACCGGAAAAGACTCTGTGATGGCGGTTCACGTCGAGCACGCCGCACGTCACCCCTCGTGCCTAGCCGTTGGGATTTCCACAGGCTGCTGGGCCCATCGTCGCGCCACAATCCGATTCGCATCCGATCTATCCTACGAAGTCCTTACGCATAAAGGGGCCAAACTATGAGTATCAAGATTCTTAAGACACCGATTAAAGCCGAAGACCTCGAGGATATCCATATCGGTGACATCCTCTACTTAACAGGCACTCTTGTCACCTCGCGCGATTGCGTGCACACGAGATTAGTCAAGCAAGGTCGCAAACTTCCCGTTGACTTAAAAGAAAAAGCGATTTTGCACGCCGGCCCCATTATGGTTGAAGATAAAACTTCGCCTTCAGGCCACAAAGTCGTTTCCATCGGCCCCACAACCTCCATGCGTATGGAAAAGTACGAATACGAATTTGTCCGCGAGACAGGCGTGCGCTTGATTGTTGGTAAGGGCGGCATGGGCCCCAATACCGTTCGCGCCTGCTCTGAATTTAAAGCGCTTCACTGTGTGTTCCCAGGGGGCTGTGCGGTCGTTGCTGCAAGTTGCGTCGAAGAAGTCGAAGACGTGCAGTGGCATGACTTGGGGATGCCTGAGGCGATGTGGGTGATGCGCGTGAAAGACTTCGGGCCCTTAATCGTCTCGATTGATACGCACGGTGGTAATCTTTTTGAAAAGAACAAAGCACTTTTCAATGAAAAGAAAGAGTCGATTGTTGAGAAATTAATCCCGAAGATCGAATACATCGACTAAAGAGAAAACGCCTCAAACAACTCTGAGAGAAAACCTATGAGCCAATTTGAAATCACAGGAAGCGTCGATCCCCTTTTGAAAGTCACTCTTGAAAAAGGCGAAGTGATTTACGCGGAAAATAACGCGATGGTTGCGATGGATAGCGCCATTGCCCTTACATCGAACGCTTCGGGTGGTTTCTTTCGCTCATTAGGTAGAAAACTTCTAAATGATGAAAACTTCTTTCAGCAAAAGTTTGAGGCGGTCGATGCCGCAGGTTCCGTTCTTTTAGCTCCCAACATCCCAGGAGACGTTCGGCTGCTTGAAGTGGGGCCTGCCCGCTACACCCTTTCCGATGGTGCCTTCTTAGCTTGCACGAAAGACGTCGCCATCGAAACGAAAAGCCAAGGGCTTGGAAAAGCCATCTTTGCGAAGTCTGGCGGCTTTTTCGTAATGGAAGCTTCAGGCTCTGGCACATTGGCCGTCTCTGGCTTTGGTTCAATCCGAGAGATGGAAGTCACTCCCGAACGCCCCCTTATTATCGATAACGGGCATGTTGTCGCGTGGGATGCGGCGCTTGATTACAAACTGACACTTAATACAGCACGCAAGGGCTTTTTCGGAAAGATTGTCGAAAGCACGCTTTCAGGAGAAGGCATTGTTTTGACCTTTACTGGGAAAGGCAAAGTCCTTGTTTGCTCAAGAAACCGCGGCGGGTTCCTCAATTGGATCCTTGGCAATCTCCCACAAAGCGACGCCAAAAATAACTAACGCCGTAACCTACTCAGCGTAGGCTTTCCCTGTGGCCCAACTTGAGTTTTCCATCAGTGGGCCCTTGACTTTGACTTCTTTTACATCACGAAACGTTGTTCCCATACGGGCGCCAACGGTTGTAAAAGTTCTCACACGATTGGGATTTTCTTTGGGATAGACGCCGAAAATCATTTCAGAGGCGTCCGATAACTCCACAGGACTGCGATCGATCCGAATTTCCTTTTGGCGGGCACCAGCAGGTTTTACAAGTAAAAGTGCGCTCTTACGGCCAATGCCGTGGCCGTGGTCGCTTGTGAGAATGATTGTTGTGTTCTCATAAACGCCATTAGCCTTCATCCAAGTAAGCCACTTCCCGATGCTACGCAAGGCACAGGTTTCTGTTTGAAGGTGACCTGGATTAATCGCTTGTCCGGCTTTTAATGGGTAGCCCTTGGCGCAAATCTCGCAGCTACCTGACTCCATATACCAGGGCTGATGCGTGATTTCTGAATACATCAACTTAAAGGTGCTCTTTTTCGCGTTAGTGTTCGCCAATTCTGGGAAAGACTCTAAGAAGGCCCAGTCACGAAGCCGAGACGTGGAAAGCGAATCGTTGTGCCCTCGTGTTGATCCAATCCAGCTTCCTCCCTCATAGATAAAGTTCTTCAAGGACCAGGGAGTAGCAGAAAATAAACTTACACTCACTAAGAAACCATCGCCACTTGTTGCTTTATGTTTGATACCGCGTTTAGCTGAATAGTAAGAAAGATAAAAAAGCGGCATATAGCGAAGCGCCAAGGGATTGTTTTTGGCGTATTCGCCGATTAATTGCGGCTCAAGCCACGTGCGTTCATTGAGACTCACATCAACATTGGGACCGAATCGATCAGCAACCGCGGCATAGGCGCGATTAATTTTCACAATAAGCGTTTCGTCTTCTTTCTTATTTAAAGCTTGAGGTGTGCAAGCCTTACCGCAAACGATGGAAGCGAGACTTGCTTGAGTCGTTGGCCCCGTTGCTAAGCAATCGGCGTACCACGTCGCATCCTTCCACGTTTCACGAATATCAGGGTTCTCGTCCAAAATCGTTTGCACGTGAAAGCCCGAGAACATATCCAAAATAAGAAGGACGGTGTTTGTTCCTGTTTTACTAAAGCCTAAGAAGCGATCATTCCAACTCGGGATTGACCCCATCTTAAATGTCGTATCGTTTTCCATGTCCCACTGTGCCCGTGTGGACCAAAGTTCTGTGAGAGCGGCAACGGAAGAAAATGTGATGCAAAGCGCGAAGATTGTTTTCAGAGCTTTGGCGTGAGCTCGTTTTATTGCCCAAATAAAAATCGCGGCAAGGAAAATAAAGAGCCCTGTGTCAACAAGAAGATTCACACCTCTAAAGAGTCTTCGGGGTTCAGAAATACGGAATCCATCGATTGTTCCCACATTAAGAGGCAACAAGAAAGCGTAGATCGTAAAGTAAAGCGCTAGGAAACCAAAGATGAGAGCTGCTGCCTTTTTGGCTTTAAATAAATCAAAGAGTTTTCCGAGAACCCAAAAGAGAGCAATTGCCAAACCAAAGAAAATCAGAAGACGCGCCAAAATCACATCTGGCCCACTAAAGGTTTCTGGGGCGGTGTTAAAGGCGTGAATCGGGAGATATAGAGTCAGTAAAACCGCAAGCCACCCGGAAGAAACTTCATATAGACCCGTAAGAGAGTCTTTGGCTGCAATACGATTTAAGAGATTGGCGCGAATCGCAGAAACGCCAAACGCAGGAATGAGGCTTGTTAACGCGAGAACGAGCGTTGCGCCGTGACGGGCCATCGAAACAAATTCGCCGCGATACCAGAATTTGGCGGTAAAAAGGACGCCTGTTAAAAGTAACAGAGTAAAGACAATGTGGCGTTTGTAAATATCTGTGCGAACGAGTTCAACGACACTTGCAATCGCAGCGATTAGGAAAAGGACGTTGGCGCCCTTACCAAAGAATACGCGCGTGGCTTCCGCTAAGAATGTGGCTTGTCCCGAAGAAAGGCTTCCAAAAATGGCGGCAATAAGCCAAATTTCAAAAACAATAAACGCTTTCCAAAGTGGGAGTTTCTCGCCTTCAAAACGAGAGGCAGGAAGTTTCCAAGAAGGAAGACGAATGGCTTTAATGCAAGGGGTGGCTTTACGCACCAAGTCATAGACAATGTTTTTCCCAAGCGAATAGATGTTGTTGCACGTCCAATAGAGAACTAAGCCGCTAGCTGCGTCATAAAGGAGCACTAAAAAGAGTGCTGCCATCGCGTAAAGCTGAATCTTGTCTCGTTTTGCTAAGTTTTTTGTGTAGATAAGTGCCGATCCAATATTAATGACTGTCATCAATATCGGCATCACGTTGATGGCAAAGCCCCCGATTTTGATTGCTTCGTCAGGGCGCCCTAAGTCAGCTAGCCCCATGAAACTTACACCCAACAGTGGCTCAAAGTGACTTAAGAAGTGGTAGGCGGCAAAAAAGAACGGAATCTGTAAGAAAAACCCAAGGCTTGACCGCATCGAAAGGAATGCTGTGTATCCTGCCTGACGCCGCATTGTCGAAATCATCGCAAAGCGTTCTTGACCTTTAAAGACACGCTTTATCATCGATTCTTTCGCTTCAAACCCTAAGCGAATGCGTTGCTCTTCTTCTTGCCAGGACTCGGCTTTCATGTAAATGGGAAGAATCACTGTATTGACAACCAAACTCATCAATACAATGGCCCAACCCCAATTGCCTGAACAAACGCCGTGCCCCCAAAGAAGCACAACCTTCATCCAATACTCCAAAGGAGCAATAAAGACCGTGTAAATAAAATCAATCACGGTGTTTCTCCTTTGTTTCTAAAGCGATGAGTGCCTCAGCAATAGGCTGACCGGCTCCTCCGAAATTAACGATGTTTTTGTCTCGAAGGGCGCGAATCGCTTCTTTTAATTCGTCTCGTTTTCCTAAGACGCGTTTAACCGTATCAATGAGAGTCGTTTCATCGGCTTTAAGGACTCGTTCACCGAGTTCAGGAAGGATTTCCTGCTCCCAAGCCCCATGAGGAATCTCCCAGGCTTCAAATCCGTCTTTAATGGGTCCAGGGCCAATCGCAACCACAGGTCTTAAGAAAACAAACGCATAATCGAAAATAACGCCTGAGATGTCGCTTACCATCACTGCGGCTCGAGACAAACTCGTAAAGCCATCAGGATTTCGGTCAAGTTCAATGTTGGGATTCTCTTTAATCTCACGAAGAACTTTTTCCATCACATCTTTATCAGAGACAAAGCTCTGTGGGTGTGGTCTCAAAATAACGTGAAAACCATCTTTGGCAAGCATCAAAGGAATGGCAGCTCCTGTTTGCGTTAAAAGGCCGTTTCTTCCCCACGTTGGTGCCACAAGAACTGTCTTTTCTTCAATATGTTCGCCTTCGGTTTCTTTTCTCTTAACAAGTCCATCCAAATAGGGGCATCCTAAGAGAGGTAAGTCTTTCGCTTTTGTGCCACGAATTCTCTCTAGAGCCCTTAAGCTCTTTGCTTGCCCGTAAGCGGCACAAAACACCGCATCGTAATAATCAAAGCTAAAAAGTTTATAGGTGTGAATATCACCTACAGCGTGCACGATATGTACGTACTTTTTAACGCCAGCACTTCGTTTTATCTGTAAGACATCGATGCCAGGCGTTGTTAAAACAAAGACATCGGCTTCTAGAAAACCCAATGCTGTATAAGCCGTGTTTCCTTTTCCAATAAAGCGGGCTTTCACGTGAGTTAAACCGCTTTCAAAAACGGGATCGGCTTCATCGCTAGTTAAAAAGGTAACGTCAACGCCCTTTTTATTAAGAGCCTCTAAGACGGGACGAAATGTAGACCAATACGATTTTCCTTCGGAGTAAAAGACGATTTCATTTCCTTTTAAGTCGTCTTTTTTCCCTGTGAAGCGAAAGAAAAAAGCTCGAACTAAACTCGGTAACCTGCGAATCAAAAAATAAGCGCTTGAGACCAAACCCACAACCACAGAAAGCAACATGCTTCCTGTGCCAGGATC
>CAVCTI010000095.1:0-3082 GCA_963604755.1 Duodenibacillus sp.
CGCCGTGAGGGCTCAGATCTTAACCTTAAGAGCGCTCGTCGCTCGTTCGATAGCAAAGTCAAGGCCGCTGACGTCAAACCCGGTCAGCACGGAAAGACCTCTGGCCAGCGTCTCTCGGACTATGGCACACAGTTGCGTGAAAAGCAGAAGATGAAGCGCACCTATGGTCTACTAGAAAAGCAGTTCCGCCGCTGCTACGCTACGGCTGCTTCTCGCCCTGGTAACACCGGCGAAATCCTCCTTAGCATTTTGGAAAGCCGCCTTGACAATGTGGTTTATCGCATGGGATTTGGCTCCACACGCGCCGAAGCCCGTCAGTTGGTAAGCCACTGCGCGATTCTTGTTAACGACAAGAAGTGCAACATTCCGTCTTACACAGTCAAGCCCGGTGATGTGATTTCTGTGCGCGAAGGCGCCAAGAAACAGGCTCGCATCGTCGATGCGCTCGAGTTGGCTGGTCAGCTCGGTTTCCCGAGTTGGGTCGAAGTTGACGCCAAGAAGATGCAAGGCACCTTCAAGAGCGTCCCGGCTCGCGACGAAATCGCACCCGACATCAACGAATCGCTCGTGGTCGAACTTTACTCGCGTTAATCTTAACGACGTTCCTCGTCTTTGTGACTTACCTAAACGGCAAGTTGATGAAGGCGAGGATTGTAAGTTTTTGGGCACCGCACGTATTACGGGGACAGTGTGGTGCTTTCCAATAAAGAGATTCCCCGGTTTTCCAATCTCAGCCTTATCGGTGTAACGAGCCGAGGGTATTGAAAAGGAAAGACATTTATGGCTAATACCACGCTCTTGAAGCCGACGAATATTGAAGCAATCGTCGACGAAAAGAACCCCAACAAAGCCGTTATTACGCTCGAACCGTTTGAGCGCGGATACGGTCACACACTCGGAAATGCGCTGCGTCGCATTTTGCTTGCCTCCATGGTCGGCTATGCCCCCACGGAACTGAGCATCGCTGGCGTCGTGCATGAATTCTCGATGATCAATGGCGTTCGTGAAGACGTTGTTGATATCGTTTTGAACCTTAAGGGTGTCGTCTTCAAGCTCGAAGGCGGCCGTGAAGAAGTCACATTGCGTCTTCAGAAGTCTGGTGAAGGCGTTGTGAAAGCTGGCGACTTCGTGTTGCCGCATGATGTGCAAATCTTAAATCCTGAGCACGAGATTGCTACGCTCTCAGGGGGCGCCCTCGATATGGAAGTGAAGGTCGAAACCGGTCGTGGCTATCAGCCTGGCGACATGCGTGCCTTTGCAAATGACCACTCGAGCCAGACGATTGGCCGCATCATTTTGGACGCAAGCTTCTCGCCTGTGCGTCGCGTGGCCTACAAGGTCGAAGCCGCTCGTGTCGGACAGCGCACTGACCTTGATAAGCTCGTGATGGAAATCGAGACCAATGGTGTTATTACCCCTGAAGATGCCTTAAAGAGTGCCGTGCGCATTCTTCAAGACCAACTCTCGATCTTTGGCTCGATTAAGACAGAAACTGAAGCCGAACAGGCCGCTCAGGAAGAAACGCCTCCTCCATTGGATCCGATTCTTTTGCGCTTGGTCGACGATCTCGAACTTACCGTTCGTTCTGCTAACTGCTTGAAGGCCGAAAACATCTACTACATCGGCGACTTGATCCAAAGAACAGAAAACGAACTCTTAAAGACGCCAAACTTAGGCCGTAAGTCTTTAAATGAAATTAAGGATGTGTTAGCGGCTCATGGTTTGACTCTCGGTATGAGACTCGAAAATTGGCCGCCAGCCAATCTCGAAAGCTAGTAAGTCACGCTTTAAGCTAGGAGCCAAAGCTCCTAGCTTAGAGATATTTTTTAACTTAAACCCGCCCGCTGATTTCTGTAAATGAAATCGGATAGAAGAGTTGGGAGGGCCTTTTAGGAAAAACCTAAGAAGCGTCCAAAGAAAACGATATAAGGAAATAAAAAAATGCGTCACCGTTCTGGATTGCGTAAACTCAATCGTACAACCGCTCATCGCCTTGCGATGCTTCGCAACATGATGTGCTCCTTGCTTCGCCACGAAGCTATTAAGACAACATTGCCGAAGGCCAAAGAACTTCGCCGCGTTGTTGAACCGATGATTACTCTTGCGAAGAACCCGACGGTTGCCAATCGCCGCTTAGCGTTTAACCGCTTGCGCGATCGCGAAGTTGTCGTGAAGCTCTTCGATGAGTTAGGCCCGCGTTTTGCTAACCGCAACGGCGGCTACACACGCGTCTTAAAGATGGGTTTCCGCGCCGGCGACAATGCTCCGATGGCTTATGTTGAGCTTACAGAAAAGCCCGCTGTGAAGCCAGCGGAAGAGAAGACTCCTGCCAAGGTCGAAGAGGCCAAGGTTGAGGACGTGAAGGCTCAAGAAGCTCCGAAGTCCTAATTGAGTTTGCATGTTCTTCTAAGAGAAACTAAAACGCCGCGATTTTTGCGGCGTTTTGGTTATGGACTTCTTACTTTTGCTGCGTCTCGAAATTCCAAGAATCCCGACACATGGCTTCAATCCCTAATTGGGCCTTCCAGCCTAGGAGCTTAAAGGCGAGCGAGGGATCTGCCCAATTGGCAGCAACGTCTCCTGCGCGGCGAGGAGTAACCTTATAGGCGATTGCGTGGCCAGAGGCCCTCTCGAAGGCCTTAATAATCTCGAGGACGCTGTAACCCGTTCCCGTTCCTAAATTGATCGCTTCCCAGCCTGCGGTTTCTTTTAGGCGTGAAAGCGCTGCAACGTGCCCTCGCGCCAAGTCGACTACGTGAATGTAGTCGCGCACTCCTGTGCCGTCTTTTGTGGGGTAGTCGTCTCCAAAGACGCGGACGCACTCGAGTTTTCCCGAGGCCACTCGCGTCACATACGGCAAGAGGTTATTGGGGATGCCGTTGGGGTTTTCGCCGATTAGGCCACTTGGGTGCGCACCAATCGGATTGAAGTATCGCAAGCAAATGACATGAAAGCGCTTATCTGCGGCGCATAAGTCTTGCAAAATCTTTTCGATAATAAGCTTTGTGCGTCCATAGGGGTTTGTGACGCCTCCTACGGGGTGGTCTTCTGTGATCGGAAGCTTCTGAGGCGTCCCGTAGAC
>CAVCTI010000095.1:3092-3560 GCA_963604755.1 Duodenibacillus sp.
CCCGTAGACTGTGCACGACGAAGAAAACAAAAGATTAACCACGCCAGCTTCTTTCATCGCCTTTAAAAGAACAACCGTGCCATTGACGTTATTGTCATAGTAAGTAAGGGGTTTTTCGCAGGATTCGCCAACGGCCTTAAGACCCGCGAAGTGAATCACCACGTCAGGCTTTGTTTGGGCGAAAGCGAGCCTGAGTGCTTTTTCGTCACGGATATCGCCTTGAATAAAAAGGGGAGTCTTCCCTGCAATCTTTTGAATGCGCTCTGTGACGTCTTCTGAGGCGTTTGATAGGTTATCAAAGAGAGTGACATCGTGACCTGCTTCAAGCAATTCAACGGCAGTGTGCGAGCCAATAAATCCCATTCCACCAGTGAGAAAAATACGCATAAATTCCCTTTCCTAGAGTACTTTTTGTTGACATCCTCCCATGACTAAAGTCAAGGGATTCCTACTGGTGTGACTAAGCAA
>CAVCTI010000096.1:0-8313 GCA_963604755.1 Duodenibacillus sp.
ACGCTTCACAAGTGCCAAATCGTGCGTAATTAAAATAAGAGCGAGCTTTTTCTCACGCTTTAAATCGTCGAGCAGATCCAGAATCTGCGCTTGCAGTGTGACATCCAACGCGGTCGTCGGTTCATCAGCAATTAAAACTGAGGGCCCGGCGGCCAAGGCCATTGCAATCATGATGCGTTGCTTTTGACCGCCGGACAATTCATGAGGATATGAGCGAGCAATACGCTCTGGATCATCAAACCCGACGCGCTTAAGTCCCGAGTAAAGTGATTTGCGCGCTTTTTCTTTTAAGACATTCGCGTGCAAATGAATCGCTTCAAGAATTTGATCTCCCACACGCACAACTGGATTTAAGCTTGTTGCGGGCTCTTGGAAAACAAGAGAAAGCTTTGCACCACGTACGGTGCACATCTCTCTTTCTGTTAAGTGAAAGACATCGATTCCATCGCACGTGACAGCGCCTGAATCAATTTTTAATCCTTCAGGAAGTAATCGCGTTAAGGCAAGAGCGGTCATCGATTTGCCACAGCCCGATTCTCCAACAAGCGCATAGGTTTCCCCAGCTTTCACATCTAAGGAGATATCGCGAACGACGGGAATCGTTTTTCCCATCGATGGAATACTCACACTTAAATGGCTAACTTTAAGCATCGGAATTCCTCGAAGAAGTATGGGGATCGAAGATCTCGCGTACGCCGCTAGCGAATAAGTTCGCGGCAAGGACAAGAGTCACCATAAATAAGAAACTCGCGAGAAGATTCCACCACACAGATGGCGTCCTGCTCATTTCTGATGCCGCTAAATTAATGAGGCTCCCAAAAGAATGCATTGTGGGGTCAACCCCAACACCCACATAACTTAAGACCGCTTCATAAAGAACGATGCCTGAGAAATCGAGCACAGCAACGATTAACACGATGTGCGCGACATTGGGAAAAATGTGGCGCGTCATAATTCTTAGGGGGCTTACCGCAAAAGCTCGAGCCGCTGTGATGAAATCGACTTCAGTAAGTTTCATCGTTTCGGCTCGGAGTAGCCTTGCTAATCCTGCCCACCCTGTTAAGCCAATGATTACAGATAAGAAAAAGAGTCTTAAGTCGGCTCTTTCAAGCCCTGTTTCGTATAGCGACGGATTCTTATCGATATAAACCTGAATCATCAAAACAGAAGCCGCAATTAAAAGAACTGAAGGAACGGAGGTGATTGTCGTATAGATGTATTGAATCACATCGTCGACTTTTCCTTTGAAAAACCCAGCACTAATCCCAAAGACAATCGCCAGCGGCACAGTACAAAATGTCGCTAAAGAGCCAATGACAACCGCGGTTCGAATCGATTTTACGGCGCTATACAAAACATCGTTACCCACCGCGTCGGTTCCAAAGATGTGCCAGTGAGGCCACAACGAGCAAAGTACTCCAACAAGGAAAAAGAAGATTAACCAAACAAGAAGAAATGGCCTCATCTTGTTTTCATTTGCGATGACACTCTTAAATCCTAAAGAAATCGATTTCTTCGGCGCGCCAAAAATAAGAGAGAAAGCGAAAAGCGCTAAAGCAACTAGCCCTAATCCGTAACCAACACCTTTAGCGGTGTCTTTAAGAAGAGCGGCTTCTTTTTCTGATTCAGAAACATTCGGAGATGCCCCTTTTAAGCGCGCAAAAATGCGCTCGGGCGTCCCATTGCGAACCACCGTTGTCTTATCAAAGTCGTGCAAAGCAAAGGGCGCTGAATAACTACGTTCCGTTCCTGCAATGTGCGGCAATAAAAGAGCGTCAAGCGCTGAAACGGTTTTTGGCGAATAAGCCTCTGCAAAACTTTCTGTGGCAGTAAGTTTCGGGCGAAAATGAAGGCTATCTGTGAGCGCCACGACAAAGAAAATCGAGAGAATTCCTGCGCAGAAAATCGCTGTTTTGTTTTTCCCTAAATTGGCCCACTTCGCGCGCCACGTCGGGTGTTTTAGAGCACAAAAGACACCAAACACAATCAGAAAAAGAAGTGCCCAAATCACGGCATCAGTCCAGAGGAAAACAAAGCGTGGCATTCTCGTCTTTCCTCCTATTTGAGCCGAATCCTAGGATCGACGATGGCGTACGTGAGATCGGTTAACGTTAAACCAATCACATACGCGACCGTACCCAAAAAAACCATCGCTCGCACGATTGAAAAGTCCTGTGCGTTAATGGCATCAATCGTATAAGAACCGAGCCCTGGGATCCCAAAGAAGTTTTCCATAATGAGCGAACCCATAAAAAGCATCGGGATCACAGAAACTGTGCTCGTTAAAATCGGAAGCATCGCATTGCGCAATACATGCGAGAAAAGTACACGCTCTTCGCTCGCTCCCTTAGCTCGCGCAGTTCTCACATAGTCTTTGCCGACTTCTTCAAGAAACATCGAGCGATATAAAAGCGTGTCGCTTCCTAAGCGAGAGAAAACACCAATGGCTACAGGGAGAATTAAGAACGCTACCATCCCAAAGCCATCCGTGAATCCTGAAACAGGAACCAAACGCAGCGTGCGCGAGAAAAGCCATTGTCCGAGAATGATGTAAAAAAGGCTTGAGACACTCATGACAGTGACGCTTGTGGCTACGCCTATTGCCTCCAATTTCGTTTTCCTAACGAGTACAAGCCCCAAGGAGAAAATCACCATCACAATGACGCCCAAGATAAAGGTCGGAATGGCGAGAGCCAAAGAAGGACCAATGCGCTCTGTGATTTCTCGATTGATGTTGCGCCCTGTGTCCGATAACCTAAAGTCCCCTTTTAAAAGCGGAACAGAGCGCTTAAAGAAAACGGTTTCGGTAAGTTTCTCAGTACCCTCTGCCTCATCGTTATAGATCAATGGAAGGTCATAGCCGTGAGCAACTTTCCAATGTTCGATCACTTCCTCGGAAACGTATTTACCGCCAAGAGAAAGCCGCGCCATGTCGTCTGGCGTATTTACAGAGAAAAAGAGAGCAAACGTTAGGAGATTCACCCCTAAGAGAATCAGGATGCCGTAAAAGAAGCGCCGAATGACATAGCCAATCATGAGCGGCTCCTTAGCTCAATACGGCGCGCCTTGCGACGCATTAAAACAAAGCGAACGGCAAAGAAGAGATTGATTAAAAGCACGGCGCCAAAAATAAGCGGCCAATAAATCGGCTGATTCCAATCACGGATGGCAGCGGCCCGTTCTTTCGCGTCAATGCTCACATACATCAATCGATCTTGAATAATCTGCACGGGCTTCACATTACCGACCCAGTTGTGGACAGCGGCAGCGGCCGTTGCGAATGTCCCAAAACTCCACGGGGCATCGACTTGCACAATCCGAATCATGGCATCGATTGCCTTTTGCTTTTCTGGGCCATCTTCTAAGTAGCGCATCGCTTCAAAGAGGCGGTCGTAGTCGACATTCACATAATTTGATGCGTTTTCTCCGCCATAGGCAACTTTCCCATTTTTCCCATACAAGAGAAAAAGGAAGTTTTCCGCATCTGGGTAATCAGCGAGCCACCCCCAAACATAGATTTGCTCGGCGCCCTTTTGCATCTTATCTTGAAAGCGGTTGTAGTCTGTGGCGCGAATCTCTAATTGAATGCCTAATTTCGCGAATTGTCGCGTCATCCATTCAAGATAAGAGCGAGAGCCAGCCGCAGACCCCTGCCAATCAAAATTAAGTACCAAGGGCTTCCCGGTTTTGGCATCTCTCCCATCAGGGTACCCCGCCTCACGCATCAAGCGTTTAGCCTCATCAATCGAACGCCGTTTCACAGTCCCGTCTTTGTCTTTTTTATAGACCACGGGGTTAAAGTCGGCAGGGCTTCCTGCTTTGTAGCCAAAGATTCCAGGTGGGATGGGACCCGCGGCCACTTTTCCTTGCCCGACATTGAAAATCGAGAGCTTTTCTTCCCAGTCGATGGCAATAGAAATCGCTTGCCGCAGTTTTCGATTGCGGATTTTTTCTTCCGGCGTCTTTCCTTCTCCCACCACGGGATCGAGCCAATTAAATCCGAGATAGGTGTTATTGGCCCCAACGGTTGTTGGGAACTTTAATTTACGGTCTCGATAGAGTTTTCCCTTTTCTGGGTAGTCGGTCGCTGCAACAATAAAGCCCTGCCCCACATCAAGACGCGTAATCTCAGGGCTATCGTAAAAGCCCTGCAAGAATTTGGAGGTAATCGGCACCGATTCTTTTTCAATCGAAAACACGATGCGCTCTGTCAAAGGCAGGGGTTTTCCGCAGTCTTTTAAGAATCCTGCGGCCTCATCTCCTGCTTCTCCCACACAGGGGTAGAGATTTTTTCTGTAAAGAGGATTTTTCTCTAGGACGTGTTCGCGATTGGTAAGAGACTTCGCCAAATAATAGGACCCCGTTCCAACAGGCCAGGCATCAAGCGTAATGTTATTTTTCTTAAATTCGGGATTGGCGTAAAAGGCTTCGGCTTCCCAGGGTACTGGCGCGAAAAAACTCATCGCAAGCCAATTGGAAAACTGTGGGTATTTCCCGATGATATCAATCGTAAACGTTCTTTCATCGATTGCGCGTACGCCTTCAAGATTGACCTCTCGCAAATCAAGCCAAGGAGAAAGAGTTCCTTGAGTTCTTGCTGTCGCTTCTTTTTCCGAAAGCTCCTTAGCTAACTTCGTCAATCCTGGCATATGTTCGCCAAGAAGCTTTAACACCGGGCACACGATGCGAGGGCTTGCCATGCGTTTGATGCCGTAAACGAAATCCTCAGCGGTAAGTTCGCGGCTAGCCTTTTCCTTTAAGTCAAGGGGGCTTTTTAGTTTCTTGGCAACGTCACTTTCGAGGTTGTGATAAAGGTAGTTACCCTTTTCGTCTTTGGCAAAAGCCGGGTGTGGTGCAAAGCGAATCCCGTCTTTGACGCGAAGCGTGTAGCGACTCGTTGCAATTTTTTCTGGCGCAGCGTTATTGGGAAGCCGTTTTCCTTTTTGATCGAAATACTCAGGAGTTGCAACCTCTTCTACAGCATTGGCAGTCAGTTCAAAGGGACGCTTTAAATAGTGATAGCTATACGGGGTTTCGTAGGTAAGATAGACGAAAACGCTTTCCCCCTGAGAGTAGGAAACTTGGGGGTCAAGCGTCTTTGGGCTTAACGAAAACGTGGAGAAGATGGTATTGGTCGCATACTCAGAAACAGGGCGCGGCGCATTCCAAATCTCTTTGCAGCCCGAAAGTGTGGCAAGAGCCAAACCGAGCACCAAAGTAATCTTGGCTGTACGGGAAAGAGAAAATCGTTTCAAAATATTTGGCTCATTTATCTATCTGGGGAAAAATTTCCTTCAAAGTCTACGTCCCGCACCGCTATTTGTGAAGGGCAATTTTCACTCTTCAGTAACGAAATTTGACTTACACGTCTTGTGACAAATCCCTTGGCGCGGATTGACAAAATCACCCATTCAAACCTTCATTCCAATATACTTTCACCTTTCTGCTCGGCGCGCCGTTAAAGAGTCTTCGTGCGCACTAAAAACTTTCGTTTTTACAAAGTTTTTCATCAGCAGAATTCGATGATTTAAAAACACTATGGCTCAAACAATTACTCCATATTGCACAACTATTTATTGGGAAGATACCGATGCTAGCGGCATCGTCTATCACGCCAATTACGTGAGATTTCTTGAAAGGGCACGCTCAGAGTGGGCCCGAGAGATGGGAATTAATCAAGAGAGGCTACGCGTCAAAGAACACCGCGCCCTTGTTGTTGCCAACCTCACGATTGACTTTAAGCGCCCAGCAAAACTTGATGATTCCATTTGCGTCAAGTCCACATTGATTGGTCTCAAAGCGGCCTCTCTTGTTTTGGAGCAATCCATCTTCCGTGGAACAGAACTTTTAATTCATGCACAGGTTCGCCTCGGATTTGTGAGTACCGAAACAGGTCACCCCGTGCCATTTGGTAAAGACTTTATGACGCTCTTTACCCCTTACCTAAATAAAGAGGAGCAAAATTAAATGAATGCTTCTGCTGATATGTCCATTGTCACCTTGGTGATGAATGCTTCGCCCGTTGTGAAATGCGTGCTCGCGATTCTTGTTCTCGCGAGCTTAGTGAGCTGGGCAACGATTTTTAGTAAGTGGTGTGTGCTCTCTCGCACATTGCGCGAAACCGATGGCTTTGAGCAGCGCTTTTGGTCAGGAGCCAATCTTACAAAGCTCTTAGAGACCGCAAGCGCTCACGCCAAAAAAACGAGCGCCGAAGAACGCATCTTCGCAGCTGGCATGACAGAGTTCCTGAAACTTTCTGAAAAGCCAGAATCCGAGATGCTCTCAGGCGTGCGTCGCAGTATGAGTGCAGCGTTTCAGCGTGAGATTGATGACTTAGAGCGAGGGCTCCCGCTGTTGGCCTCCATTGGTTCAGTTTCTCCTTACATCGGTCTATTTGGCACAGTCTGGGGCATCATGAATGCGTTCACGGGCCTATCGACATTAGAAAACGTTTCTCTTGCTGTGGTCGCCCCTGGTATTGCTGAAGCCCTCGTTGCAACCGCCATTGGCCTTTTTGCTGCGATTCCTGCAACCGTGGCCTACAACTCCTTTGCCACCAAGCTCGATCGCATCACCAATCGCTTTGATAGTTTCTCCGAAGAGTTCATGAACATCTTGGCGCGTCAACGCTAAGAAACCCAAGGAGATT
The DNA here is from genome assembly GCA_963604755.1 of Duodenibacillus sp. Lineage (GTDB taxonomy): Bacteria > Pseudomonadota > Gammaproteobacteria > Burkholderiales > Burkholderiaceae_F > Duodenibacillus. Next base: position 6,650 of record CAVCTI010000096.1, read on the forward strand.
TAACGCTATGGCATTAAGAAATCTCGGTAAAGCTAGAAGACGGCGCATGATGAGCGACATTAACGTCGTCCCGTATATCGACGTGATGCTCGTGCTTGTCGTGATTTTGATGGTGGCAGCTCCCTTTGTGAACCCGTCGGTGGTGAACCTTCCGAGTGTACAAAAAGCCTCGAAAGCTCCCGATAAGGCCGTTGAGGTTGTTGTGCACGCCGATGGAAAGATTTCTGTGAAGGCGGGTAAAAGCTTAGTGCCTGTGACAATCGGCACGCTCTTAGATCGCGTTCAGGCTTTAGGATCTTTGGATTCGACACCTGTTGTGATTTCCGCGGATAAAGACGTCAATTACGGGAAGGTGATTGATGTGATGAAGCTCCTACAGAAAGCCAATGTTGCTCGTGTGGGACTTGCGATGGAAATCGAGAAGACTCGCCGGTAAAAGGAAGCACGATCTGTGACAGAAGCTAAGGCCACAACACCACACTTTGTCGTTCGCAATGAACGATTCTTCGATAAACCCTTAGGGTTTGTCGCGGCACTTCTTGCCCATGCGGTTTTAATTTTTGGCCTTGTCACTGTCTTTCAATGGAATACATCTTCAGAAATTGTTTACGCTGAACTCTGGGCGCCAGAGGATGCAAGCGGCAAAGTCGCAAGCCCCATGACTGAAGTTACCCCACAAACCGAAACCGAAACCGTAAAACCAACACAAGCCGATATTGAAGAGCGCGTTGCTCGCGAAGCGCAGATTCGGATCGAAGAAGAAAAGAAAGCCAAAGAGCGGGAAAAAGCCGCTGAAGAAAAATTAAAGGCTGAACAAGCCGCAGCCGAAGCTCGCCGCATCGAAGAAGAAAAACAAAAGCGTATTGCCGAGGAAAAACGCCGCCAAGAAGAGTTGCGTAAGGCTGAACTTGCCCGCATCTTAGGCGCGGCAACAACGGATAAAGCCACAAATCGAGTGGGTCATACAACGGGCGACATGCGAGTTAAGACTCCGAATGCCTCGGGAGCAAAACAAGCCCGTTACATTGCCCGCGTCATTTCTTTACTGCGCTCTCAGATTATTTATCAGGTCCCAACGGGACTTAAAAGCGGTGAACATCTTGCAATCTACACCGTGTACCTTTTACCTGATGGCTCGCAAGTTAAGCCCCCGAAACTTGAACAAAGCTCTGGGCTTCCTGCCTTTGATGCGGCTGTAGAAAGTGCGATTCGTCGTGTTGACCCCTTCCCAGCAGCTGACCCCGGTCAGACGCTTCCGAAGACCATTCGTATTACGTTCGATCCTGTTGAGAGTTCTCAGTAAATCTCAAGTACCTTAAGTTCAACACCGACGAAAACCGCAACAACACGTTTGAGGTTTTGAATGTCGCCAATATTTTTCCCGAGGCTATAGCGAGCAAGTTGCTCTTTTGCCGCTTTAACGGTTTCCTCAAGAAGCGTCGTGTTCTTTCCTTCCTCAACCGTAAGGTGCTTAACTTCAATGAGATAAGAATACTTTGCTGCGCTTTCTTTCTTAGGAGTCACAAGAATATCTGCGTAGCCCTTTGCTTGCATGCCTCTGAGCTCAAGTTCGCTTTGAATGTCATATTGGTCTGTTAACGTAAAGGCGCAAACAAGAACCGACTGAAAATCACTTTCTCTGAGATGCGAGTGAGCATGTAAAC
>CAVCTI010000097.1:0-13224 GCA_963604755.1 Duodenibacillus sp.
CCGCACGACAAAAATTCTGAGTTACGCCAAATCGCAATTCAAATTCTTAAAAACACGCCAGAACTTTTACTTAAATGCGATAAAAAGAAAATCGCTGAGAATCTTTCCGTTCCTATTGAAAAAGTGAAAGACGCTATTGCCCTACTTTCCTCTCTTAATCCGCGACCCTGCGCTCGATTTGCGGATTTAAGTAAGTCGCAAGCGGTGGCTGATTTTTCTGTTCGCAAGAAAAACGGAAAACTCGTTTTAAATTTCCATGAGGATGCCATTGCGCACATCGCCTTTAATGAAGAGACCTTTAACCTACTAAAGGATTCTGGGAAACCCATCCCGAAAGACATGGCGCAGTTTGCGCGAGAGGCCAAACTGTTTATTCAAGCTCTTGAGCAACGTAAAAAGACACTTACAACGATTGTGACAGCGCTTTTTGCGAAACAAAAGGCGTTCTTTACCGCTGGCCCCGAAGCACTTATCCCTATGAGTATGCAAGAGCTTGCTGACGCACTTTTAATCTCAAAGTCGACAGTAAGCCGCGCTGTTGCAGGAAAATATATCGAGACGCCTTTTGGGTTTTATCCCTTGAAGTTTTTCTTTTCTGCTTCTTTAGCTACCGATAATCCAGAAGCCTCCCTTGCGAGTGTCGGCGTGCGAGCTAAGATTCGCGAACTTGTTGAAAAGGAAGACCCAATAAAACCACTAAGCGACAGTGAAATTGCAAAAGAATTAGAAAAAGAAGGCATCCACATTGCCCGTCGCACTGTTGCAAAATACCGTGAACTAGAGAAAATCCCGCCAAAAGACGAACGGCGTAGCCTTGTGGATTGAATTTACAGCTCTTCTTCTCTTTTTTAGCGCTGTTTTTTTGTGTTGCGCCTTTCTAAGGAGTACCTTCTCTCCGATATACTTGAAGAAAATACAGAAAAATACTTGCCCCGATGAGATACCTTAGCCCAATACTTAATCCAGAAGAGAACATCCTCGTTGATTTGGATGTTTTAAGTCTAAAACGCCTTTTTGAAGAAGCAGCCAAAGTGCTTTCACCTTCGGTTGGCGTTCCCGCGCAAAGCATTTTTGATGCGCTTATCGCAAGAGAAAAACTGGGATCTACGGGTCTAGGCAATTCAGTTGCCATTCCTCACGCAAGAATCGGAAACTCATCTACTCCCTCAATGTGCCTAGTTCGCACAAAAGAACCCATTGACTGCGCTGGCCCCAACCAAAAGCAAGCTCGCCTCTTTTTTGTTGTGGCTATTTCTGAAACGGCTCCTGATGCTTACCCCGATATCCTTCGGGAAGTGGCCGAGCTCGTTCAAGACGAAGGGATGTTAGAGACACTTCTTGAAGAAGAGTCGGCTGCGGATATCGCAAGCTTTATTCGCGCCTGGGAGCTTGCAAGCCCCGAGGCTTAAAGGATAGGGAGGAACAACAGATGGACCTTCGTTTAGTGATTGTCACAGGGCTTTCGGGATCGGGTAAATCCATTGCCATCCGACAACTCGAAGATAGCGGCTATTACTGCTTGGATAATCTTCCTCTTGAGTACCTCATTCCTGTTTTAAAGCACTTAAATGATCGAGGTGTCGACCGCATTGCCGTGGCTATCGACGCTCGCGGTTTATCCGAACCCGAACAAAGCCTCGCCTGCTTTGAAGAGCTACGCAAAAACCACGTTGATGTGCGCATTCTCTTTTTAACAGCCACAAACGCCGAACTCGTCAAGCGCTTTTCTGAAACACGGCGTCGCCATCCGCTTTCAATCCGTAGAGACGATAAAGAAGAACGGACTCTTGCCGAAGCCATTAGCGTAGAGCGAGAACTCTTAGCTCCTATTGAAGATCAAGCGCACGTCATTGACACAACGCGGATGCTTCCGAATACCTTGCGCCATTGGGTAATGGAATTTGCAGGCATCCCCGCCTCAGCGATGACGCTTGCTTTTGAAAGCTTTGCTTTTAAAAATGGGCTGCCTGTTGCCGCTGACTTAGTCTTTGATGTAAGAAACCTCCCGAATCCCTTTTACGATGAAAAACTTCGTGGCTTAACGGGATTGGACGCCCCTGTCGCTGAATTCCTAGCTAAGCAACCTGAAGTAAAGGATATGCTTAGCGATATCACGCACTTTATTGATAAGTGGCTTCCTTCCTACGAAGCACAAAACCGCCACTATTTGACTGTTGCAATCGGCTGCACAGGTGGTCAACATAGAAGTGTCTACATTGCCGATCAACTTGCTAAAGCCTTCCGAGATAAGGTCTTAACAGTCGTGCGCCATAGGCGCCTAGCTGAAAAAAAACTTTGAAGAAAATCGGCGCAAGTTGCGCCGATTTTCTCCTTCGCAACTTAAATTAGATTTCGACCTTTGGCATCTTCGCAAAGCTCTTTTCTAAATCTTCGTCAGTTGGGATTGTGTCGGACATCGTCCCATCGTTAAAGCGCTGGTAGGCCGACATATCAAAGTAACCAGTACCTGTTAAGCAGAAAAGAATGACCTTCTCTTCACCAGTTTCTTTGCAACGCAATGCTTCGTCCACAGCAACCTTAATCGCGTGGCTACTTTCTGGCGCTGGGAGGATGCCTTCACAACGCGCAAATTGCTCGGCGGCGGCAAAGACAGAAGTCTGTTCCACCGCGCGAGCTTCAATGAGTTTGTCATCGTAAAGTTGAGAGACAATCGCGCTCATGCCGTGGTAGCGCAAGCCACCTGCGTGACTAGCTGACGGGATAAAGCTTGAACCCAAGGTATACATCTTCTGCAACGGGCAAACACGACCTGTATCGCAATAGTCATACGCATAGCGTCCACGCGTTAAACTCGGGCAGCTCGTTGGTTCGACAGCGATAATGCGGCAATCGAGCTTTCCTTTAATCTTTTCTCCCATAAAGGGGCTGATAAGGCCACCCAAATTGGACCCACCCCCTGCGCAACCTATGACGATATCAGGCGTGATGCCGTACTTATCTAAAGCAGCTTTCGCTTCCAAACCGACAACGGTTTGATGGAGGAGAACTTGAGAAAGAACAGAACCCAAGACATAACGGTAACCATCTCTCGTTACAGCAGCTTCGACGGCTTCAGAAATCGCGCACCCTAAGCTTCCTGTCGTCCCAGGGAACTCTTCAAGCATCTTGCGGCCAACTTCTGTTGTATTCGATGGCGACGGGGTAACTGTCGCACCAAAGGTCCTCATTACTTCTTTTCTTTGTGGCTTTTGCTCATATGAGCACTTCACCATAAAGACATTGCAGTCCAAGCCTAAATAAGCGCAGGCCATCGCTAGAGCCGTACCCCACTGGCCAGCACCTGTTTCTGTTGTCACCCCTTTTAGCCCCTGTTTTTTCGCATAATAGGCCTGTGCGATAGCGGAATTAAGTTTATGGCTTCCTGAGGTATTTTGGCCTTCGAACTTGTAGTAAATCTTAGCTGGCGTCCCAAGGGCCTTTTCTAAGCAATAGGCACGAGTCAAGGGAGAGGGTCGATACATCTTGTAGAAGTCAAGCACTTCTCCTGGAATATCGAGGTAAGAATCCGTTGAGTTCATTTCTTGAGCAACGAGCTCTTCGCAGAAAACGTGGCCTAATTCTTCTGCGGTCACAGGTTTGTGGGTGACTGGATTTAAGAGTGGTGCGGGCTTGTTTTTCATGTCCGCACGCAGGTTGTACCACGCTGTCGGAATCTCATCTTCGCTTAAGTAGGTTTTGTAAGGGATCTTAGCCATAGCGGTCTCCTTTATTTATTTGCAAAGTTTTTGCGCATAAAAAAAACGGACTGAAAGCAGGTCTTCCAATCCGTCAGCATCCAATGAATTTTTATCTATCGATTAGACAACAGAAAGCGCTGACGGAAGTTACCGCCAGAGCCACCAGCCAAAAAAGTTCTTTTCGATAAATATCATAACGCAGGCTAGTTTAACAAAATCTATAAAAAACGCAAAATTGGAGTGCCTTGCGTAACGAAGAGAAAGACCAAAGGCATCTTTCCTTAGGATAAAGCCTTATTTCGTCTCGATAACGGCGAATATCCTAACCGCGGTTATCACAGCGAAGAGTTCTCTTCGTTTGTCAGTTGCTAAAGCCTCTCATAGCCCTAAAATAGTCCTAAGCAAGAGTCTCTCTCGGGTAGAATTCCGAAGAAATAAATGAATCCTTTTTAGCGACCTTTCTATGAGAAAAACGCCACTACTTCTTGCTTCGCTTTGTGCGACGCTTCTTTTAACCTCGTGCATGATTCCCACAGACCGCACCATGATTCGCGTTTCGACGATTCCCGCTGGGGCTCTCATTGTCAATAGCGAAGGAAAAATCTTAGGTCAAGAACCCATGAATGTTGAATGGCGCATGCAAGGGATTACTGCGGTTGCGCCAAACGTTTGGCAAACCTCGTCTCTTACTGCAGTCTGGCCTAGCGGCGCAAAGACCACAACAAATTTCACATACAGTGGAAAGATGTTCCAGTACGGCTTAACGGGCATGATTCAACGTAATGTCAATGACCCGAATCTTCAAGTCGATATGGCAAACGCCAATCGCGTCCTGCAACTGCGTCAACAACAGCGCATGGCAGACGCCCTCGAAACCGATGTGATGATGCGCGCGATGCAGCCGCCACCACCTGTGATTGTTGTTCCACCACCGAGGCGCCATCGCCGCTGGTAATTTAAAGGGGAGTCGATTCGGCCCCCCTTTCTTTGCTCTTAGAAATTACCCTTTAGAAGCGATAATTCGTCTCGATGAATGAAATTTAGGCTAACGCAGCGAGAGCTTGAGCGACTTCGCTTTCTGTGACGCCTTCACTGAGTGTAATAAGAGATAAGAACTTCGCATCCCACCCTTTTTTCATTTCTCCTATGGTTTTACCGGCATCTTTGCCGTTTTCAAAGCCAGTCGAAATAAAGAGAAGTTTTCCAGCGGCATCGGTTAACTTAAAGTAGAACTTTCCGTCATTTTCACGATATTGCTTGAAAGTTGGAAGATCTTTTTTCTTCGCTGGCGTTGTCGCTTCTTTCTTCGCACTTCCAATTTCATGGAAACGGCGTAAACCAACGGCTTCACGTAATTCCTTTAAGAAGGGAGTGGCAATCTTACGAGCCTTCGCAGCTCCCGCTTGAAGAATCTCTTCTAATTCATCCAAATGCGTTGTGTAGTACGCATACTTTTCACGCATCGGACCAATTTCTTTTTCGATTTGGGCAACCAATCTCTTCTTAGCCTCGCCCCAACCTAAGCCAGAGCGCAATTCTTCACGGAAGGCTTCACGCTCTTCGTGCGTAGCAAACGCATCAAAGATTTGTGTCAATGACGTGCTGTCGGGGTCTTTTGGTTCGCCTGGTAACCGGCTATCGGTGACAACGCGGCTAATCGCTTCTTCAAGTGCTTTCTTTCCACCTTCAAAAAGCGGAATCACGTTGTTGTAGCTCTTACTCATCTTGCGACCATCGAGACCAGGCAAAATAGAAACTTCTTCATCAATCTGCTCATAAGGAAGCGTAAAGAAGGTCTTCCCTTGCCCATACAAATTATTAAAGCGTGTGGCAATGTCGCGGGCCATCTCAAGGTGCTGAATCTGGTCTTTGCCAACAGGAACGAAATTGGCGTTAAACATCAAAATATCGGCTGCCATTAAAACTGGATAACAGAAAAGCCCCATCGAAACGCCTGAATCGAGATCAACGCCATTTGCCGTGTTGGCTTCAACAAAGGCTTTATAAGCGTGGGCTCGGTTCATCAAACCCTTAGCGCACACACAATTTAACAACCAATTTAGAACCGGGATTTCAGGAATATCGCTTTGCCGATAGAAGGTGCAGCGGTCGGGATCGAGACCAGCGGCAAGCCAACTGGCCGCAATCTGCATACGGCTTCTTTCAATACGGCTTGCGTCCTGACACTTAATGAGGGCGTGCAAATCGGCCATAAAAAAGAAACTTTCCACATCGGGTTTTCTTGAGGCAACGATGCAGGGACGAATCGCTCCGCAATAGTTCCCTAAGTGTAGAGTCCCCGTTGTGTTAATTCCCGTTAATACACGCACTGTCATAGTTTTAATGCTCCTCACACAATTCTGTTGGAGCGAAACTCTAGCAAAGTTTCGCAACAACGCTTAAAAAACGGACGAGAAAGAAATAAGTATGATTGCATCTATTGCTAACAATGGCTTTGTTTTATGACCACGTTTTCTCGTCGCACTTTGCTTCTTGCTGCCGTTACTGCCGCTACGAGTCCCACGCTTTTGGCTGCCGAAAACACATATCTAAAATTAGATGTGCCCCTTCCTAACGCGCAAGGGACACTGACAAAAATCTTTTCTTACGATTGCCCGTTTTGCTACCGCTATGACAAAACAGTTGATGCCTGGCTTGAAGCTGAAGTTAAGAAAACAGCAAACCTCACATTTAACCCAGTTTTCATAGAAAAACGTGCGAAGTACGGAGAGGCCGCGGCGCTTTTTTTGGCTTACTGCCACGTAAAAGATGTGGCCTCTAACGTTTCCGTGACAGCCAAAGAAAGCCTTTTTCATCGTGCCAAAGAAGCGATGTATTTTGGCTACTTAAAAGAAAAGAAACGCTGGGAAGGCGGTGAAGCCGAATTCATGAAAACTCTTACGGACGCGACAGGAATTACTGAAGCTGAATTTACTACGCACCGCAATGACAAAGCGGTTCTCGCGATCCGCGAGGCATGGCTACCCTCAAAGGCCGTCGCAGACATTCAAGGGATTCCGGCTTATGTGATAAATGGGCGCTATCTTGTTTTAAATAAAGCCGTAAGATCAAAAGCGGCTCTTGCTGAAATCATCGCCGAACTAGCGAAGCTCCCACTCGAGTAAACCATGTTAAGCCGCTTACACTTACTTTCTGCAAAACGCTCAACGTGGCTAATTCTTGCGCTCTTTGCTGCCTTTCTTGTCGTCTTTGCTCACGCCGTTTTTCAAAAGTGGCTTTTTATGGAACCCTGTGAGCAATGCGTTTACATTCGCTTTGCTTTCACGGTTGTCGCGCTCGGCGCTTTTGTTGTTTTTCTTTCTCCAAAGAGTCTTCTTACCTATCTTCTTGGAATTGCTTTAAGCCTTTATGGCGCCTTTTATGGGCTCATGTGTTCTTTGAAATTGACGAAGATTCACGCGGCAATGCATTCAGATAATATGGATGCGCTTTTCGGCCTAGAAGGTTGCTCCACAAATGTTCATTATCCGCTGGGGCTTCCTTTAGACGCTTGGCTCCCTGACTGGTTCGCCGCCTCTGGCGAATGCGGCATTGATGCGCCTGTGGTGCCCGCCAATACCGTTCTTTCTTCTTTTCAGTCCTATTGGATTGACCTATATAACACGGCTGGCGGCTGGTACCTGATTCCGCAATACGAGTTTTTGAATATGGCGCAGTGTTGCGCAATCTTCTCGGTTCTTTTTATTGCAGCCCTCGTCCTTTTAACTCTTGGACGCTTTGGCAAGAAAAGTTCTTCGCTTTAGCGAGAATAGGTGCTTTTAGAGGCTCTCTTTTGGCAGAGACCTTTCTCGATAAGCAAGAGACAAGTACCAAAAGATAAGAGAAAGACCTGCGGCAACGGCCATCGCTAGAGCATACTTCCAAGCCTCTCCCTCGCACAAGGGCGCCAAAACAGAAGAACTCAACGCGAATCCCAATGTGTGAAAACCCTGTTGCACTGAGGAGGCTAAACCGCGAGCCTTCGGGTGGTAATCAAGATTCATCGTCATCACAACAGGGCGCACGAGGTTTCCGATAAAGCTAAATCCGAATCCGAGCATTAGTGTCGGTATGTAGCCTGGCGTCTTCCCAAAGAAAAGAAAGGCCATCATCGCTTCAAAAATGAGTAAAAGGGACGTGGCCCCCAAAACAAAGCGCGTTGTTCCAAGGCGTTGCGCTAAGCTTGGTGCTAGAGACGACCCCACAATTGAAGCAACAACAAGCGGAATCGAAAGCCAAGCGAACTCATCGATTCCAAAGCCCATGACGTTCACAACGAAATCAGCGCCTGCGGCAACGACAAGGATCATTCCCATAAAACTTAAGCCATTGGAAATGATGCCGTAAAGAAAGGCCTTGTTTGTCAAGCACATCGCATACCCACAAAAAAGCGCTTTGAGGTTTAGCGGGCGACGATTTTCTTTTTCAAGCGTTTCTTCTAAGAAAAGCGTGACGACTCCGACGCTAATCGCATAGCAAACCAAGAACCAGAACGTTGCTTCCCAGCCCATCTCAACAACAAGCCAGCCGCCGATAATCGGAGCCACCGCTGGCGAAATACTAAAAAGCATCCCGATAATGCTCATCGCGCGAGTGGCGAATATCCCGCTCCAACGGTCTCGCACCATCGCTTGCGTAACAACTTGACCAACGGAAGCCCCTAGTCCTTGCAAAAAGCGCCAAAACTCCATCTCAAAAATCGTGCTCGAATAAAGAGCCCCGACACTAGCCACAGCAAAAAGCACCATGCCGCCAACAAGCACGGGGCGCCTTCCGTAGGAGTCAGAAAGCGCTCCCACAATCAGAGAGCCAATCGCTAGGCCAATAAGATAAATCGTTAAAACTTCTTGAATTGCGCTAAGCGGCAAGCCAAATGTCGTTGCAATCGCATGAAACGATGGCACGATGCCGTTTGTGGCAAAAGGACCCAACGAGCAAGTAAACCCAAGAATGGCTACATGGGCAAAAGTGGGCTCAAAGCGCTTATCTAAGTTTGTCTTTTCCATATCAAATAAATGTAAGCGCTTTTAGGAAAAAAGAAAGAGGCTGAAAGGACAAGACTTTCTCGTCGATTCAGGGCGCACTACTTTTCTTTCTCTTCTTCGTCGTCTTCTTTTTCTTTACGGCCAAAGATTTTGACAAGGCAAATGCCAAATTCGTAAAGAACAACTAAAGGGAGTGCGAGCAAAAGCTGCGAGAGAACATCAGGGGGCGTAAAGATTGCTGCTAGGACAAACGCACCCACAATCACATATGGGCGAATGCGAACGAGTTTTTTCGCCGATGCCACTCCGACGCGGTCCAAAACAACAACCAAAATCGGCACTTCAAACGTAAGTCCAAAGGCAAAGAACATCGTAATCACAAAGCTAAAGTAACTATCGATGTCTGGGGCAAAGTTCACAGCGTCCGGAGAAAATCCCGCGATAAACTGAAAGACCATCCGAAAAACAACAAAGTAGCAATAGGCCATGCCGATCGCGAACATCACAACGCTTGAGACAATCACGGGAAGCGCTAAGCGCTTTTCTCTTTTATAAAGCGCAGGTGCAATGTAGGCCCAGAACTGATAGAGAACGTAAGGGAGGTCAATCACAAAGGCGCAGAAAAGCGTGACCTTTAAAGGGACCATAAAGGGGGCAACGACCCCAGTTGAAAGAAGCTTTGCACCATCAGGGAGCGCCACCATCAGAGGCTTCGAGATAATGTCGAAAATCTCCTTCATAAAAGGAGATAAACACACAAAGACCACCAAAATCGAAATCACGGCTCGCACGGTTCTTTGCCGCAATTCAATTAAGTGCGCCATTAAGGGTTGATCGTTGGCTGGATCGTCTAATTTATCTTCTTCGTCGACTTTCGACATAGTGATCCTCAACGAAAAATTCTCACGCAGTTACTGCGTGAGCGTGGTGCGTAACTTTTACGGCGCCGTTCAGTAAGCGCTGGACTTGTGTCGCCCAAACGGCGTTTTAGCTTTTCAATCTCTTGTGCGATGTCTTCAATCTCAGGATTGTCTTTTTCTCGCATAGCGCCAACTGTCACAGTGCGCACTGTATTGAAATCATCTAGCGTCTTTTCTTTTTCTTCTTTGGCAGTTTCGCTCCAAGGAATTCCCGCTCCCTCGTTTTTTAAACTCGCTCCCAAGTTTTCAACGTCGCCTCGAATGGAATCGACTTCTCCTTTGATGGAGTCGACTTCGCTACGAACACTTTCTGAGACTTCTTGAGCAATGTTTCGCGCTTCGTTTTCAATCGATTTGATTTCAGCGAGTTCACTTTCAAGTTCAATATCTTCTTTGACTTGATTAATGAGGCGTCGAGCTTTCGAGAAGTACTTTCCTGCCACACGCGCAACGACAGGAAGGCGCTCGGGGCCGAGGACCACGAGCGCCACAATGCCGATAACAATTAATTCAGAAAACCCGAAATCGAACATCGTTTAGGAAAAAGATTGGCGCCTTAAACTTTTATGGCGTCTAAATCCATTTACTTCTCAGTTTTTTTTCGCTTTTTTATCTGCAGGTTTCTTCGTTGCCGTTTTTTTCGCAGTCTTCTTTTCGGCTGCTTTGGCTACTGCTTTCTTTGCCGCAGGCTTTTTTGCCGCGACCTTTTTCGCAGCGGGTTTTGCGGCTTCTTTCTTCGGCGCTGCCTTTTTCGCTACTGTCTTTTTTGCGGCAGTCTTGCGAACAACTTTTTTCTTAGGAACTGCTTCAACGGGTTCAAGTTCAACAACAGAAGCTTCTGGCGCTTTTGCTTTTTCAGCGGGTGCCGGAGTTGGAACAACTAGTGCTGGTGCCTCTGGAGCAGGTGTCGTAGGAGTTGGCGTCACAGGCGTAGCAACGGGTTCTTCAACCTTCTTTGCTACGTTGACTTCTCTTTTTTCCTCGACACTCTTTTCGTCTTCTGTTACGCCATCCTTGATTCCTTCTTTAAAGCCCTTAATGGCGCTACCTAAATCTTTACCTGCGTTCTTCAATTTGCTTGTCCCAAAAATGAGAGCAATCACAAGAAGAACGATTAGCCAATGCCAAATTGACATAGATCCCATCATTTACTCCTTTTTTTCTAGGTCACTTGTCTCCACGGATGGGGGCCGCCCAAGACGTGAATATGAAGGTGTCCTACGGCCTGTCCGCCGTTTTTGCCAGTATTGATGATTGTTCTGAAGCCGTCTTCGCAACCGTTCTCTTTGGCAAGTTTCGGCACCAGATTCATAAGTTTTCCAAGTAGCGCCGCGTCCTCAGGGCCAACATCGGCTAAGGAAGCAATGTGCTTTTTCGGAATAATCAGAAAATGGATGGGAGCAGCCGGATTAATGTCGTGGAAGGCAAAAACATCGTCGTCTTCATAGACTTTTTTGCTCGGTATTTCTCCGCGAATAATCTTACAAAATAGACAATCGTCCACTTTATCCTCCAATCCGTTTGTCACTACTTTCCCTCAATCTTTAGCCTGCGTTTTTTTCTTTCGCAAACCGTAGCGCTATGCTAGCAAATAATGCCTAAATTAAGAGAGTTTTTTCGTAAGAAAGTAGAACTCTTCAACACCTAAAAGTCACTCACAACTCCAATAGCGCCCAAATGACAGCCAAAATGAGTGATGGAAGCGTATTGGCAACTCGGACTCGTTTTCCAAAAACTAGATTCACACCCACGCAAAAAATCATCACCGAACCCACAAGAGAAATATTCGATAACGCTGCAGGCGTCATCAGAGGCTTAAGCCAAAACGCTAAAAGCGTGATGCTTCCTTGAAAGAGTCCCACAGGAATTGCCGAGAAAATGCAACCGCGTCCCATCGAGGCGCTCATCGCAAGAATGATAATTGCATCAAGCAGGGCCTTAGCTTCAAGCATTGCAATATCGCCCTGCAGCCCATCTTCAATCGCACCCACAACAGCCATTGCACCGATACAAACAACAAGAGAAGACGTAACAAAAGCATTTAAGAAACCCGCATCTTTTTCATTGCCGCTTTTTCTTTTTAGCCAAAGACCAAAATTTTCAAACCACGTCTCAATATCAAGAAATTCGCCAATGGCTGTACCCAAAACGAAACACACGATTAAGCAAAGCGTCCCTTGCGTTCCAAAGTGCCCCTCGCTAAAAGTGAGCATTTCCGATAAGGTACCTGCCACGCCGATAAATAAGACGCAAATACCACACGCAACCATTAACGCCTCTTGCGTTTTCTCAGAAAAGCGTTTCCCAAAAAGTAGACCTACAGCGCCACCGGCAACAATGGCAGCCATATTAATGAGCGTTCCAACACCGACCATCTTGAAATGAAATCCCTTAAAAAATGAAGTGGAATTCTCGCATAGAATCTCAGGCCTTAATACTGAAAGGAATGCAATATGGATTCGTCTACTGTTCCTGGCTTCTCGTCAAGCCAAAAGAAAATGGCCGTTCTTTACATCATTGCCATCGTGCTTGGTGTGGTAAATGGCTTTTATGGAACCGACCTCACAATCGCAGGGGCCGATTTAATCGCCAACATCTTTGTGCGTCTCTTTAAATTTATTGCCATCCCCGTGATTGCGATTTCGATTATCGCCACCCTCGGTCGCACAACGCGTGCGAAAGACTCCGCAAGCATTTTCCGTCACACGATTTTCTACACCCTCTTAACAACGATTCTTGCAGCAGCCATTGCCGCGGCCCTTTTCTATATTTATGCGCCCGCCAATGTCGCCGTTGCTGGTGTCGCTCCAGAAGGCGTCGTGCAGCACTCGTATATGGAATACCTCTTGTCGGCCATTCCCAATAACGTGGTTGCCCCCTTTCTTTCGGGGAACGTTTTAGCCGTCTTACTTGTCGCGGCGGCTTTCGGGTTGGCTCTTGCGAATCTTCCGGAAAATCTTCCAGGTAAAGAAGTGGTCCTTAACTTTTTCGATGGATTGCAAGCCGCTCTTTTTAAACTCATCGCTTGGATCATTCTTGCCTTGCCCTTAGGCATTTTTGGCTTTGTCTCGCAATTGATGGTCGAAATTAACGCAGGATTGAATATTGGCGGACTTGGCTCTTACTTCGCGACAATTTTGACAGCGAACTTTGTGCAGATGCTTCTTATCTTGCCGCTCCTTCTTCTCGCAAGAGGACTCAATCCCATTAAGGTCGCGAAGGCAATGCTCCCCGCATTAACGCTTGCCTTCTTCTCGAAGTCGTCGGCAGCCACATTGCCCGTGACACTACAAAGTGCTGAGAACAATTTGAAGGTTCAGCCCAAGGTTGCTCGCTTTGTGCTTCCGATTTGCACGACAATCAATATGAACGGGTGCGCCGCGTTCATTCTTGTCACAGTGATTTACTTGATGCAAAACGCAGGCCTCGAAGTCACCCTTACAACTGTCATTGCGTGGATTTTGATTTCGACCTTAGCTGCTGTGGGCAATGCTGGCGTTCCAATGGGGTGCTTTTTCCTATCGGCAAGCCTACTTGCGAGCATGAACGTTCCCATTGGTTTGATGGGCGTGATTCTTCCTTTCTATGCAGTAATCGATATGATTGAGACGACACTAAATG
>CAVCTI010000098.1:0-3113 GCA_963604755.1 Duodenibacillus sp.
GGCAAGTTCCCTGTGGTTTATATGCAAAATAGCGGGGAGGGCAATATTGTCAATCCCGCGGCTAGCTTATTGCATCCGAAGGTCTACGGAATCCCGGTGATCTTCGTTGTTGGTTGGAGAGGCGAACCAGGCGTTCACGATGAGCCGCAACACGTCTTTCAAGGCGAAATTACGGTTTCTTTACTCGAACTCCTAGGGATTGAAACCTTCGTACTTACGAAAGACACGACACTTGAAGATGTGACGCGTGCCTATCTTCAATTTCAAAAGAAGCTTGAGGCTGGCGGATCTGTTGCCTTTGTTGTGAAAAAAGGAGCGCTCACCTTTAAAGAAAAAGACAGTTTCGGAAATGCCCAAACACTTAAGCGCGAAGAAATTATTCGCGAAATCTTGAATGTCTCAGATAGCGACCCAATCGTTTCAACAACAGGGAAAGCGAGTCGTGAACTTTTTGAATTGCGAGAAGCGATGCATGAAGGCCACGCCTGCGACTTCTTAACCGTAGGATCTATGGGGCATTCCTCCTCAATTGCTCTAGGTATTGCCCTACAAAAGCCCGAAACCAAAGTCTGGGTAATCGACGGCGATGGCGCCGCTCTCATGCATATGGGAGCCATGGGAGTGATTGGCTCAATTGCTCCCAGAAACATCATTCACGTTCTCATTAATAACGAGGCTCACGAAAGCGTTGGCGGCATGTCAACGGCGGGGAAATCAACGCACTTCACGAAGATTGCAAAAGCTGCTGGCTACAAAGAAATTCATTGTGTGGATAGTAAAGAGGAATTGTTAGCAACTTTAAATATTGCCAAGGAATGTCACGCTTTACGTTTTATCGAGGTGAAAGCTGCAATTGGCGCTAGAAGCGATTTAGGACGCCCGACAACAACGGCGAAAGAAAACAAAATTGCTTTCATGACACATCTAAAAAGGTCCTAAAACTTAGTAGTACCCCTTATAAGGTTTTCCCTATTTGAAATTTCAGGCTTTTTTAAAGGAGAAAAGACGAGCAAGAAATAAATTTGTTTAAAATCAATCAATCGCGCAAAATCAAAACGCTTGCCAATACTACTTAGCGTCTATTCGTATTCGACGAAATTAACTAGGCTTTAATACTAGTATACGTTCCAAGTTATAACTTAGAACGAAGAAATCAATTAAAAAAGGGCTAGCTATGATTTTAGGCGTGATTGCAGATGACTTTACGGGAGGCACCGATATTGCGAGCTTTCTCGTCAAAGGTGGGATGTCAACAATTCAATTAATTGGCGTCCCTCATAAGTCTGACCCCGTTTGTGATGCCGACGCTGTCGTCATCAGTCTTAAGAGCCGTTCGGCCCCCACAACAGAAGCGATTTCCGACTCCGTCGCTGCCGCCCGTTACTTAAAGAAACATGGCGCAAAAGTGGTTTTCTTTAAGTATTGCTCCACCTTTGATAGCACAGAAAAGGGAAATATTGGGCCAGTAACTGAAGCGCTGATGCGTGAATTGGGTGTGGATTTCGCCATCTTTTCTCCTGCTTTGCCTGTCAATGGTCGTGAAGTCTTTAACGGCTACCTTTTTGTTAAAGGCGTGCCACTACACGAATCTCCGATGCGAAATCACCCAGTCACTCCGATGCATGAGAGCAATGTGATGCGACTTGTTGAAATGCAAAGCTCGCTTAAGTGTGGGTTAGTGAGCGAAAAAGTCGTCAAGGCCGGAGCCGCTGCCATTCTCGAGGCAATTACTCAATTAAGGAAAGAGGGCTTTACGGGCGCCGTAATCGATGCGATCGATGAGGCCGATAATTGACGCAAGGCGAAGCTTTCAAGGATTTCACCTTTGTCACAGGGGGTTCGGGTCTTGGGCTCGGATTAGCGAAAGCCTTCAATTCTGGTGCAAAAGACCTTAGCTCTCCCGAAGAAAAAGGCCGCCCGAATGCTGAAAAAACCGTGGTGCTTTCTGGATCTTGCTCAGCGATGACTAACGCTCAGGTCGCGCAATACAAAAAAGAGGCTCCCTCTTGGCCCGTCGATATTGAAGCGTGCGTGATCTCTGAGGAGAAAACGCAACTCTATGCCGCCGCTGTCGCCAAATGGGCCGCAGAACAAACCGAGAAGGAGCCCCCGATTATCTACGCCACAGCAAACCCTGAGGTTCTTAAAAAGATTCAGGCGCAATTTGGCGCTAAGGCTTCGAGCGATGCAATCGAAGCGTTCTTTTATGCGCTAAGCGCGGAGTTAAAGCACTTAGGCTTTAAGAAATTCATTGTCGCAGGAGGCGAAACCTCAGGGCAGGTCACGAAGGCTCTCGGAGTCAAAGGATTTTACATTGGTCCAACGATTGCTCCAGGCGTTCCCTGGGTCAAGGCGATTAACGAGGATATTTCGCTCGCGCTCAAATCCGGGAATTTTGGTGAAGTTGATTTCTTTAACGAAGCTCAAGGGAAGTTTTAATTATGGTTACGAGAGAAATTGAATTGCGTAACAATTTGGTTCGAGTAGGGCACATCCTTTTTGAGCGGAGACTCACGAATGGCTCAGCAGGCAATATGTCCGTCGCCTTAGAGGATGGCACTTTCCTTGCTACGCCCACGGGCGCCTCTCTTGGGCAATTAAATGGTGAAGAGCTTTCCAAAATTGACGCAAGTGGCCTCTTAATTGCAGGGAAAAAGCCTACAAAAGAAGTGCCATTTCACTTGGCGCTTTATAAAGCCAATCCTGAAATCAAAGCGATTATTCACTTACATTCAACCTATAGCACGGCCTACGCCTGTTTAGCGAATTTAGATCCCTCAAACGCGATTCGTCCAATGACGCCCTACATCGTGATGCGCTTAAAGGAAGTCCTTCTTCTTCCGTATCACAAGCCAGGTTCCATTGAGATCGCTAACGACTTATCCAAAGTTGCCGCAGGACACAAAGCCTTTCTTCTCGCCAATCACGGAATGATCGTAGGCGGCAAAGATATGAACGACGCCTTAAATAACGCCGAGGAGCTCGAAGAAAGTTGCAAGCTCTTTTTCCTCACGAAGGAGTTGGACGTTAACTATTTGACTCCTACAGAAATTGACGAACTACTTTAAATGAGGTGTTAACCATGTTTACAGTAGTCGCCAATCTCACCATGC
>CAVCTI010000099.1:0-9477 GCA_963604755.1 Duodenibacillus sp.
ACTCAAGCATGTGTCAGTTAATTTCTCAAGGCAAATGCTGGGGACTTATGACTCCGCTTGGCATGTGGGTAGGACGAGAGCATTTGACAAATGTGACGATTTTGTCGTTTCGTCATTCTTCACTCCGTCATTTTTACTTTTGCCGCCAGTCAAACATGAGCGAGCAAAAAGAAAACCAGATTCTGAAGATGATTTACTCAGCCCTAAAAGAGGGTTTTCTCCCGAGCACTGAGAAAGAGCATCCAGATTTGGCTCGCGCAATCACAATGGATAAACGCCTCAGCGCCCGTTTCGGGGCCTGAGGCGATAAAAAAAGTGATGTCTTACCTTAAGATTTCTTTATAAAGCGCGAGATAGCGCGCCGCGGATTCATCCCACGAGAAGTTTTTTCGCATTGCACGAACAACTGCCTTTTGCCAAGCTTCATGGTTAGCGTAAAGGGCCGCTGCGTCGCGTAGCGCCACGCAAAGCTCTCCGACATTGGCGTTATTAAAGAGAAAGCCGTCTCCCACATCGCCATTCACAGGGGTGATGGTGTCAGCAAGTCCCCCTGTGCGTCGCGCAATGGGTAGCGTCCCATAACGCAAAGCCATAATCTGCGTTAACCCACAGGGCTCAAAGCGAGAGGGCACAAGGAACGCATCAGACCCAGCGACAATGCGGTGCGATAGGGCTTCATCGTAGCCAATGCAGCAGGCAATTTGCCCTTTGTGAGCGTTTGCCGCCCCTCGGAAACTTTCTTCTAGGGAAGGTTCTCCTGAACCCAAAACAATGAGTTGTCCACCGAAAGCTAAAATCTGATCGATCGATGACAAAACAAGGTCAAGACCTTTTTGGTCGGCTAGGCGACTGACAACACCAAAAAGAGGGCCTGTGGCATTGGTATCAAGACCAAAGCTCTTTTGTAGATCTTTCTTGCAAGCGGCTTTTCCTTCGAGTTTTTTCTCGTTGTAGCGCTCGGCAATCGCCGAATCCTTCTCAGGATTCCAAATGTCGTAATCTAGGCCATTGAGAATCCCCGTGAAATCGGCTCCACGGTTCTTTAGTACGCCTTGCATCCCAAAGCCCATCGCATCGGTCAAGACTTCTTTTGCGTACGTCGGACTTACGGTTGTCACTTTGTCAGAAAAAATAAGTCCTGCCTTTAAAAAGGAGATATTTCCGAAGAATTCGAACTGATGGGGATATCCCATACGGCGAGAAAACCCTAAGTCATCCGCTTCCCCAAAGGGATATAGACCACGGAAAGCTAAGTTGTGGATCGTAAAAACCGAGTGCGCTGTGTGCGCTGGATTTTCAGCGATATAAGCTGCCGTTAACCCCGCGTGCCAATCGTGCGCGTGGACGAGATCGGGCTTCCAGTCGCGGTCTAAGTCGCCATCGGCAATACGGGCTCCGACCCACCCTAAAAGACCAAAGCGCTTATGGTTGTCATTCCATTCGCGACCGTTTGGGTTCGAGTAGGGGTTTCCTTCACGACCAAAAAGGCTCGGAGAGTCAATGACATAAATTCGCTGCCCGGTTTTCTTTACTTTACCCATCAAGAGTCGAACGCAGGCTGCGCCAAAAACGCTTCCAATATCGGCCACATGTTTGATGTGCGATAAGCCGCGAAGCACACTCGGGTATCCAGGCAATAGGACACGCACATCAAGTCCCATGGCTTTCTGGGCTCGTGGCAGTGCATAAGCGACATCGGCCAAACCTCCCGTTTTAATCAGAGGAAAGGCCTCTGAAGCTACGTGCAGAATTTTCACGAGTTGTTTTCCTTTCGCTTAGCTTTTTTTCTCAAGGGCTTGCATCATTTCGCGCGTGACAAGCGTTACGCCATTCGCGGATCGTCTAAAGTGCTTGGCATCTTCTTCGGCATTAACGCCAATGACCATTCCGTTAGGGATGACGACACCTGAATCGACGATACAACGATTGAGATACGCTCCCGCTCCCACAACAACACGTGGCGAAAGCACGGTCCAATGCACTTTCGCATGTGAGTGAACACGTGTGTCAGAACCCAAAATCGCGTGATAGAGCTCACCGCTGATTAAGCAACCATTGGTGACAATGGACTCAATCGCAATACCGCGACGGTCTCCCTCGTTATGCACGAATTTCGCGGGCGGCAACTGTGGCTGCGCGGTCCAAATCGGCCACATCGAGTCGTATAAGTTCAATTGCGGCGTTGTTCTCGTTAAGTCGATATTGGCGTCCCAGAAGGAATCCAATGTTCCCACGTCTCGCCAATAGTCACCCTGATTGTCGGGCTCTCCGATACCGTGCACGCAACTGTGCGAGAAGGCGTGCGACATGGCAACGCCCTTTTTCACGGCCTCAGGAATTAAGTTCTTACCGAAGTCGTGATCGGAATCCTTCTTTTTCATGTCTCTGATAAGAGCATCAAAAAGGTACGCGGCATTAAAGACATAAATTCCCATCGAGCAAAGGGAGACGTTGGGATTGCCTGGCATCGCAGGGGGATCGGCGGGTTTTTCAACGAAATCGACAATCTTTCCGGCCTTATCCACAGCCATCACACCAAAACCTTTGGCTTGTTCGCGGGGAACTTCGATACAGGCGACGGTGCATTCGGCGCCGCTAGCGACGTGGTCAGCAAGCATTGCCGCATAGTTCATCTTGTAGATGTGGTCTCCTGCGAGAATGACGATGTAGCGTGGGAAGGGACGATAGCTTTGCAAAATATCGATGTTTTGAAACACAGCGTCGGCCGTTCCTCGGTACCACGATGTTTCATCGACGCGTTGCTGCGCAGGAAGTAAATCAACGAATTCATTGACCGTTGGCTGCAAAAAGTGCCAGGCCTGTGAAATGTGACGCAAAAGGCTATGCGACTTATATTGGGTGGCAACGGCAATACGACGAATGCCGGAATTCACGCAATTGGAAAGCGCAAAGTCAATCAAGCGATAGTTGCCGCCAAAGTGCACGGCAGGCTTTGAGCGCCTATCGGTTAATTCATAAAGACGTGAGCCACGACCGCCAGCAAGAATGAGGGCGACGGTCTGACTTGGAGCTACAAAAGAATTTCGATTCGCCATAATCATTCCTCCCTTTTAACTAATCACATTGGGCACATCGCGGCCTGTGATTTCGCGAATGTGTGCAAGAATTTGAGCCAGTTCAATTAAGGGCTTTAACGTCTCTTGAACGGGAACTTCGTAGAGCGTTGCATCATTGGTGTAGCGCTCAAGGTAAACGCGTAGTGTTGCGCCTACTGTCCCAGTGCCTGAGAGTCTAAAGACGATACGCGAATCACCACTTAAGAGAACGCGGATGCCCTGATGAGCACTCGTTGACCCATCAACGGGGTCGTGGTAGGTGAAGTCGTCAGAAGCTTCAACCGTAAATTCAAACCCTGAAGGCGTTGAAAATTTCTGTCCAGCTAACGTGGGGGCGAGTTTGCGGAGGTTTTCCATTAAGGTGTTGCCTGCCGCAAGGTCAATGCCTTCATAGTCGTGACGGGAATAAACGTTACGACCAAAGTGTGCCCAGTGTTCACGAACGAGGGTTTCAGCGGGTTTCCCAGTCACGGCCAAAATATTTAACCAGCAAAGAACAGCCCAGAGGCCATCTTTTTCTCTGACGTGATTGCCGCCTGTGCCCGCGCTTTCTTCGCCACAGATGGTCGCTTTCCCAGCATCCAATAGGTTGCCGAAGAACTTCCACCCCGTTGGGGTCTCGTAGCAAGAGATGCCGAGCTCTTTAGCGACGCGGTCAACGGCACGAGACGTGGGCATGGAGCGCGCCACACCAGCTAGACCAGAGGCGTAAGCAGGAATCTTTGTGGCGTTAGCGACGATTACCGCCAAGCTGTCACTTGGACTCACAAAGAGGTTACGGCCCACAATCATGTTTCTGTCGCCATCGCCATCGGAAGCCGCACCAAAACTTAAATTTAGTTTCGCGTCCGACAATGCATCGATGAGGTCCTTGGCGTACACAGGATTGGGATCGGGGTGACGTCCACCAAAATCCTCTAGCGGCGTGCCATTAACAACGGTTCCTGCTGGGGCCCCGAGAGTTTTTTCAAGAATGCGTTTAGCGTACGGGCCCGTGACAGCGTTTAAGGCGTCGTAGCGCATATGAAAGTCAGGATTGGCAAAGAGCTTACGAATCGCATCAAAGTCAAAAAGCGAGGCCAAGAGATTTTCGTAATCGCTAATCGGGTCGATGACTTCAATGACGGTATTGCCTAATGTCGTTTCGCCAAGCGTCGATAAATCAGGAGCGTCAGCTTCCTCAATCGCGTATTGCGTTAATTTTTTAGAAACTTCAAAAACGGCATTGGTGAAGGTTTCGTTCGCAGGTCCCCCGTTGGCTAAGTTGTACTTAATACCAAAGTCGCCATTGGGGCCACCTGGGTTGTGGCTCGCAGAAAGAATAATGCCGCCGTCTGCTTTACGCGTACGAATCACGGCGCTAGCCGCAGGAGTCGAAAGAATGCCGTTTTGGCCAACGAAGACGCGCCCGTAGCCAGCAGCGGCTGCCATTTTTAAAATTGTGCGAATCGCAAGAGCGTTAAAGTAGCGTCCGTCGCCACCTAAAACAAGCGTCTTTCCTTTGCAATCGCCGATTACTGTAAAAAGGGATTGAACGTAGTTTTCTAAATAATTGGCTAAAGAAAACCGCGTCACTTTCTTACGCAAACCCGATGTCCCTGGTTTCTGGTCATCAAAAGGGGTTGTTGGACACACACGAATCGTCATAGGTAACTCCTTAAATGTGTTTGCGCGTAAAGGCAATGAGAGCCTCAGTTGAGGAGTCAAAGTGTAGCGCAGCCTTCCCTTCAGTTAAGCGCGGAAGAATCTGGCGAGCCACAGCTTTTCCTAATTCAACACCCCATTGATCAAAAGAATTGATGCCCCAGAGGATGCCTTGCGTAAAGACTTTGTGTTCATAAAGGACGGTGAGTTCGGCCATGGATTCTGGCGAAAGATCCTTTAAAAGGATTGTTGCTGTCGGCTGGTTGCCTTTAAAGGAGCGCTGAAGGGCAAGAGCGTCAATGGTTGCGTCGTCTTTTCCTTCTTTTTTCATGCTCTCGCGCACTTCTTCTTCGGTTTTCCCGAAAGCCAAGGCTGAAGTCTGAGCAAAGCAGTTGGATAAAAGCGCTTCTTGGTGACCAGCAATCGGATAATCAGCCTTCACAGCAGCAATAAAGTCACAGGGAACTAAGCGGCCGCCTTGATGCAAGAGTTGGAAGAAGGCGTGTTGGCCATTATTTCCTAATTCGCCCCAAACGACTGGAGCGGCTGTGGTTGTAAGCGGTACGTTATCAATCCCGACAGACTTTCCGTTACTTTCCATCTCAAGCTGTTGCAAGAACGAGGGGAAATACTGCAAGGAGTCGTTATAGGGGAGAACAGCAAGCGTTGGAGCACCCAAAAGGTTCGAATTCCAGTAGCCGATAAGCGCCATCAACACGGGTAGGTTTTGAGCAAAATCCGTATTTCTAAAGTGCTCGTCCATCTTTTCAGCAGCCGCTAGCATGCGGTTAAAGATTTCGGCTCCCGTCTGAATCATGAGGGCTAAACCGACAGCAGACCAAAGCGAATACCTGCCTCCAACCCAATCCCACATCGCAAAGACGCGCTCAGAAGGAATGCCAAATTGTGCGGCTAGCGCCGGTTTACTTGAAACCGCAGCCAAGTGGTTGGCTAAATGCGGACCATCACCTAATTTTTCGACAAGCCAACGCCGTGCCGTATGGGCATTGAGCATCGTTTCTTGTGTGGTAAAGGTTTTACTGACAACAACAATCAATGTGGTGCTTGCATCAAGCGTTGATAGAAGGCGCGTAATGGGAGCCGCATCCAAATTGCTAATAAAGTGAACACGAGGCCCGTTTTTGCTCACAGCACGTAAGGCACGAGCCATCATCTTCGGTCCTAAGTCAGACCCACCAATACCAATATTGATGACATCGGTGATTTTTTTGCCTGTGCAACCAGCAAGAGCTCCTGAGCGAACGCCTTCAGCAAATTGAGCCATACGGCGGCGCGTCTCTAAGACTTCAGGCATTACATCACACGCCTCTGGGAAAGGTCCGTGGCTTTTACGCAATGCCACATGAAGCACTTGGCGGCTTTCGCTTGTGTTGATACGGTCTCCAGCGAACATCCGTTCAATCGCTTCTTTTAAGTGGGCTTCTTTCGCAAGATTGACGAGTAAATCAATGGTTTCAGCGTCAAGGCGCTCTTTAGAGAAATCGTAAAAGAGGTTTCCAAAAGAGCGTGAGAGCTTTGTTGTGCGATTGGCGTCAGCGGCAAAAAGCTCACGTAAATGAATCCCTTCTAAAGAGGCCTTTTTTGTTTCAAGTGCTTTGTAGGCGTCTGACTGCGTTAACTTCATAAGGGAATCGCTCCTTTCTATACGGGTTGTTGTAGGCTCTTTAAAAGCGCACCTTTAATCCCGAGGTCTCCTGCGATATCAAGATCGATTCGGACTCGTTCAAGGTAGGCGCGATGCGGGCCTTTGTATCGTAAAAACTCTTCGATGAAATTCGGATGTCTGACAAAAGCGGGGCACTTACGGGCAATGCCGCCCCCGATGACAATCGATTCTGTGAGAACAGCAAGGGCGGCCGTGCGCGCTGCTCGCCCATAAAAGCGAGAAAAAGCCGCACAGGTTTCGCTTTGAGCAAAATCCGGTATCGCTGTAATCTCTTTGGGCTCTAAGGTTTTCCCTGTGAAATAGTTGTGTAGCTGCGTTAAACCCTTGCCACACAGAATGTGTTCAATTGTTGGAGCGGCTCCTGGGTCTTTCGCTACAAGAAAGCGCGCTAAGTCGCGCTCGGCCTCATCAAAGGCCTGCGCGATGTGGCCAAGTTCCCCAGCGATAACGTGTAGGGGCTCACGCATAAGGAGCCACCCTGTGCCAAAGCCAGTGCCAGCACCGATTACAGTGCGAATTGAACTTACGAAGGGATTCTCGGGTAAATAGAGGTTTTCTAAGTCTTTCTCAATGGCCTCTGAGCCCAAACCATAGGCTTGCGCCTCAAAGTCATTTAAAAGATGAACCTTAGCTTTCGGGAAAACGTCTTGGATGGTTTTCGTTTCTACCGTAAAGGCCGCATTGGTCATACGGATTGTGCCGTTGTCGACGGGACCAGCGGCAGCGACAGAGACGGCGTCAAGCAGCTGAGCTTCAGCCCAGGAGTTTTGAATGGTTTTTAAGGTGGCTTCAAAAGAGGACGTCTGGCTTGAAAAGACGTTTTTACGCAACAAAAAGGGCGCGCCGCCTTTCGTTTCGAAAACAGCAAAGCGTGCATTTGTTCCCCCGATGTCGGCAGCTAACACTCGCATGAAGGTCCCCTTACCTTTTTGCGCCCCTTTCTCTTTTTGTTTTTTTTTACTTACATAGGGCGTTTTTTTCTAGAAAAGATTCTAATCAATTGTGAGAGGAACATTTGCTTTTGGTCAGACGCTTTTTTCTTAAAGAATCCCGTAGAGTTTTGTGACAAAAAAGGTCATAGAGTCAAAGCATTTACGCAGTAAAATGGCGTCAAATTTTTTAAATTTGAGGGGCGAGCCCATTTTTTTAATACGCGAGCCCCCTAGACGGAGTTTTTGCCAAAATATGAAACAGGTTCGTAATCACGAAGTGTCGGGAAGTAGTTTTTGTAAAGAAATCAGCGGTGTTTTAAGAGATGTCCTTTCTCGCCCCAAGGGTAGAACCAATGAGACAGAGCGCTATGTAGCGCTTTCTTATGCGGTGCGTAAACGCTTATCCGAGCGTTGGGTCAAAACGCAAGATGAAGACAGAAAAAAGCACGCGCGTCGCATTTACTACATGTCGATGGAATATTTGATTGGCCGCTCGTTAGCCAATGCCCTTTCTGCAACAGGTTTGAGAAAAGCGGCCGAGGAGGCTATGAAGGCTGGTGGCTACGGTCCCTTATCGGACATCTTAGAGTGTGAGCACGACGCTGGTCTCGGTAACGGTGGTTTGGGGCGTCTAGCGGCCTGCTTTTTGGACTCCATGGCCACATTAGAACTTCCGAGCTGGGGCTACGGCATGCGCTATGAGTACGGCATGTTTGCTCAATCGATGGTCAATGGTTGCCAAGTAGAAAGACCCGATCAGTGGTTAGTCGATGGCGGTACCGTTTGGGAATTTCCACGCTTTAAGACAAGCTACACCGTGAAATTCGGGGGTTCCTTTGAGTCAAGAGGTGCGGATTCTTGCGAATGGAATAGCGCAAGTGAAGTAATTGCTCGCGCCTATGACTTCGTTATCCCAGGGCACGGCACAGATCGCGTAAGCACGATGCGTCTTTGGAAAGCGTTTGCCCCGCAAGAAATTGACCTAAACGCTTTTAATACCGGGGATTACGCCCGAGCCTCAGGACTTAAGAACCAATTCGAAAACATCTCGTGGGTACTTTATCCCAATGACAGCACGCCCCGCGGCCGTGAGTTGCGTCTAAAGCAAGAGTACCTCTTTGTTTCTGCGTCGATACAGGATATTTTGGCGCACCACTTAGAAGAGTACGGCACGCTTGAAAACTTATCGGAAAAGATTGCAATCCACTTAAATGACACACATCCAGCGATTTCTGTCGCAGAATTAATGCGCCTTTTGGTCGATGTGCACGCGATGAGTTGGAAAGAGGCGTGGGCGCAGTGTGAAAAGATTTTCTCTTACACAAACCACACCTTAATGCCTGAGGCCTTAGAGACTTGGCCCGTGCCTTTGATGAAGAGCTTGTTGCCGCGTCACTTGGATATCATCTACCGCATTAACGCCGAGTTCTTAGATCGTGTCCGTAAAAACTTCCCAGGCGATATCAACCTTGTGCGTAGCGTCTCGTTAATCGACGATGGTAACTACACCGAAGAAAGCAAGCGCGTTCGTATGGCGCATTTGAGTATTGTGGCAAGCCACAAAGTCAATGGCGTCTCGAAATTGCACTCGAACTTGATGGTTAAGACGATTTTCGCGGGCTTTGCGAAGATCTTTCCCGATCGCTTTGACAATAAGACAAACGGCATTACGCAGCGTCGTTGGTTAGCGCAAGCCAATCCTGAGCTTGCTGCTATGCTCGATAAGTACATCGGTGGCGACTGGCGCTATCACTTAGAAAAGCTCGCGGGTCTGCGTCCCATCCTAAATAGCAGTAAAGGCAAAGCGCTTTGCGAAGAGTTCTTGGCCATGAAGAAAGCCAATAAAGAGCGCCTCGCTGAACTTGTGCGTAAGACAACGGGCGTGGAATTTAATCCGGCAAGTTTGACAGACGTTCAAGTAAAGAGAATTCACGAATACAAAAGACAGCTCCTCAATGTCTTACACGTGATTACTCTTTATAACGAAATGAAAGACGGTCGCCCGCATCAACCGCGTAACGTCCTTTTTTCAGGCAAGGCCGCCTCTTCTTACTACATGGCCAAATTAATTATTCGTTTAATTAACGATGTCGCTAAGACCATTAATGCCGATCCTGCTGTGAAGGGTCGTTTGAAG
>CAVCTI010000100.1:0-2065 GCA_963604755.1 Duodenibacillus sp.
AGAAAGTCCTGCTAGACGGTCAAAGCGGAGCGAATTAGTATGCGTACGCCCTACCGTAGGACTTACGAGCGGCAACGCAGGTTTCAAGTTTGATAGCATCGCGGATATCTTCCTCAATCTTTTCGGAGAAGGTCCGATATTCCTCGATCGTAAAGTCATCAAGGCGAAGTCTCTTTTTGATTGCGTAGTTGACCATTTGACCGACGATGTGGTGTGCCTCACGGAAGGGAATCCCCTTTTTCGCGAGATAGTCAGCAAGGTCAGTGGCGTTGGCATAACCCATATCGGTTGCCTTACGCATCACATCCTTATTGACCTTCATCTTTTCGATCATCGGCGTGAGGATATTTAGAGAGTCAAGCAAGGTATCAAAGGAGTCAAAGATTGTCTCCTTATCCTCCGAGAGATCCGTGTCGTAGGCCAGTGGAATGCCCTTTAAGATTGTGAGAATGGCCTGAAGGTTGCCGTAAACGCGACCGGTCTTACCGCGAATTTTTTCTGCGATATCGGGGTTTTTCTTTTGCGGCATGATGGAGCTTCCCGTGCAGAAGTCATCGGAAAGTTCAATAAAGTGAAATTCCTGGGAGCTCATCGTCACGAGTTCTTCGCAAAGGCGACTTAAATGCGCATAGCAAAGAGCGGCAGCGGCATTGAATTCAGCGATGTGATCACGGTCGGACACGGAGTCAATCGAATTCTGCGTTGGCGCATCGAACCCAAGCTTTCGTGCGGTAAATTCACGATCGATAGGGAAATCGGTTCCGGCTAGAGCCGCGGCTCCCAAGGGGCAACGCCCTGCTCGGCGGTAAAGATCTTCAAAGCGGGTGAAGTCTCGCTCGAGCATCCAAAAGAACGCCATAATCCAATGGGCAAAGACAATGGGCTGCCCCGTCTGCATATGGGTAAAGCCTGGCATGATGACTTCAAGAGTTTCCCCGGCCTTTTTGAGCATTTCCTTTTGAAGATCACGAATCGCTTTGGCAGCATCCTTGCAAGCCTCACGTGTCCACATCTTCATTGTTGTCGCTGTCTGATCGTTGCGACTGCGTCCTGTGTGAAGGCGCCCGCCTGCAGGGCCGACAATTTCTGTCATGCGCTTTTCGATTGCCATGTGAATATCTTCGTCGACAACGGAAAAGACGAATTTGCCGTCACGAATCTCTTGGCCGACCGCAGAAAGCCCGTCGATAATTTTTTGAGCATCGTCTTTGGGAATAATTCCCTGTGCTCCGAGCATCTCGGCATGCGCTTGAGAATTCTTTATGTCAAACGGACAGCAACGTTGCTCGATGAGAATGGTGGCGTTGAATTTTTCAACGAGCCTATTGGCGGGTAAGTCAAAGCGCCCGCTTCGGCTTTTACTTTCGTTTTGGGACATAGCCCTTCCTCCTTTGTGAAATATTGTCGACATATTATTATTAATTGGCGACAATTTCAAACGAATTGTCGATTTAATCTAGTTTCTTCCTGCAGAAATCAAAAATAATAGAAAATAATCCTTAAAATTCATCCTGTTTGACGATTTATTTTTGATTTCATTAAAAGAAAGCGACAAAATTCATCAAAACTCATAGGACAAGTGACTTGATATTCCACTCTTTTACACTTTTGAATGTGGTTGGAATAAAATGCCGACAAAATTTGACACGATAAAAAGGCAATGAAAGACCTCCTGCTACGTAAAGGTGTCTGCGTGAGGTCATAAATATCTATGGCAAACTCCCAAGACGACGCTCTCTTAAGCGATATCCATAACTTTCTCATTACCCAGTCTCGCTCCGGCGACAAAATGGATACAGAAACCGAACTCGCGAGGAGATTTCAGGTTTCACGTTATCGTGTGCGTCTCGTTTTGGACAAACTCTCTCAGATGGGCGTGCTTTCTCGCGCCCAAAAGCGCGGCATGACACTTGACAAGGTCTCGCCAGAAAAGCTTGCTGATAACTTCACAACACAACTGACATTGGCCGCCTTCGATTTACGAGAGTTTCTTGAAGCACGAATTGCTCTTGCCAATGAAATGGCCCCTCTTCTTGTGATGCGTGCTACTCCTGCTTGCCTTGGC
>CAVCTI010000101.1:0-3394 GCA_963604755.1 Duodenibacillus sp.
ACTGAAAAAAGAGCGCTTTACCGATCAAGAGCTCGCGCTTTTGCTTTCTTTAGAAGAAAAGGACGACTGTCAAGCGCTTTATACCGAGGCCTTTAACCGAACCACAGCGGTGCTTGGTAACAACCTATACATGCGTGGCTTAATTGAAGTCAGTAACGTCTGTGTCTACGACTGCCGCTACTGCGGCATTCGTAAGCACAACGAGACTCTCACGCGCTTTACGTTAACTCAGCAAGAGATTCTTTCTGCCGCAAAGAAAAGTTTTGAAGCCGGATACCGCTCCGTTGCCCTACAAAGCGGAGAACGCACGGATGAAAAGTTTGTTGACTTTATCTCTGAAGCGTTAAGAGGCATTCATGCGTTAAGCGTTTCTATGGGGATAAAAGACGGTTGCGGTATGACGCTTTCCTTTGGCGAACAACCGATTGAAACCTATGAGCGCTGGGCTGAGGCTTCAGGAAATCGCACAGCGTTACGCTACCTATTGCGCTTAGAGACAAGTAATCCCACCCTTTTTAATCGCATTCATGGCGGCGGCAGAAAAAGAAAGAAACTTATCGAGCGCTACTTGGCACTAAACGATTTACGAAGCGCTGGCTACCAAATTGGCACGGGCGTCATGATTGGAATCCCAGGGCAAACAATCGAAGACTTAGTTTCTGACCTTCGAGCCTTCGAGCGAATTGATCCGGATATGTTTGGAATGGGTCCTTACATTGAAAGCGAAGGTGGCGATATGGTTGGCGAAGGCATGCTCGAACGAGACCTTCTCTTATCTCGCACCCTTAACATGCTTTCTGTGACTCGCCTCCTTTTCCCAACGTGCAATATGGCTGCTGCCACGGCTCTTGAGGTACTCGTTCCAAACGGCCGTGTTCTGGGCGTATTGACCGGGTGCAACGTTCTTATGCCAAACGTCACACCCGAACGCGCAAGAAAAGACTATCGCCTCTATCGCAAAAAAGCCGATGCAGAAAAAGAGTCTGTTCCTTTGTCAGTTTTGGAAGACTCCTTAAAGGCAACTGGGCGTGTTATCCGCAAAGACCGCCTTGGCTCTTCGATGCATTTTCGGCGTCGCACGAATCTTCCGCGCGACTAAGAACGGCGTCCGTCACAGCGTGAATGCTCTCGTAGACGGTGCTGATTCCTTCTTTTTGCGCCCAAACGCTAATGGGTTCTTCTCCGTTGTATCCCGTTGTGACAAGGTACACAGGCATCCTCGCGTTTCTTGCCGCTAGGGCATCATTGGCACTGTCGCCTACCATGACAGCTTCATTGCGATCGACACCAAGCTTTTCACAAGCAAGCCAAAGCATCTCGGGTGCGGGTTTCACCGTTGGGGCGTCTCCCGCGGCAATAACGCTATCGACGTACGGGGCAAGTCCTTTTTCTTTCACAAGTGCCTCAGTCATACTCTTAGGCTTATTGGTGACAATTGCCAACGAGAATCCTGCTTGACGAAGGCGAGTGAGACTAGCGAAAACATCCTTGAAAACTTCGCTATGCGAGCTTCCCGATTCGACCATGATGCCGCAATAGATTTCGATAGCCCGATTAATAAGCGCGTCACTTGCTGCGATGCCTCTAGCTTGAAAGACGCGTTGCATTAAATCAATGACGCCTTGACCGACCATTGTGGAAACTTCTGCCACAGTCAAAGGGGGTTTTCCGAAAACCCGATCGAGCATTTGATTTAATCCGTACGTTAAATCAGGGATTGTGTCTACAAGCGTTCCATCTAAATCAAACAAAACTGCTTTTATTCTCATTTTTTCCTACCGAACTCTATTGTTTCGAGCGCTGTGATTCTAAACTTCGCTCGTCCTTTTATTAAGAGGAGTTTTGGCTATGTCTTTTCTTCAGCAATACATCGAAGATCTCCGTGAACTCGTCAACCTCGATGCGGGCACGGCCAATACGGCAGGTGTCACAAAAGCTGCCGAGATTATGTTTCGCCATTTCGAATCGATTGGCTTTCATTGTGAATTAATCGATTTCGGTCCTCGCGTCGGCTCAGGGTTGCTCGCAACAAATAAACCCAACGCCGACCACTATGATGTGCTTTTTAATGCACACCTTGATACCGTTTTCCCCAATGGCACAGCGGCGGCTCGCCCCTTTTCTATCGAAGGCTTTTTAGCTAGGGGGCCTGGGTGCGCCGATTGCAAAGCGGGAGTGCTTTCCATCTTTTACGCTCTCAAACACGCTCGCCCCGAAGATCTCGAACGTCTTTCGATTGCTGTGGCTTATAACCCCGATGAAGAAACGGGTTCTCTTTTTTCGAACGCTTGGCTCTCTTCGCTTGGTGAGAAGTCTTCTTGCGCGCTTGTCTGCGAAGCCGCTCGCCCCAATGGTGCTCTTGTGCGTTCGCGTAAAGGCATTTCGATTTACACCGTGAAATTCTTGGGTCGTGCCGCTCACGCAGGAAACAACCCACAGGATGGGCGAAGCGCCCTCCTTGCTGCTTCTCGCTTTGTTTTAGAAGCCGACAAGTTAAATAACTACGAAAAAGGCTCGACAATTTCCGCGGGCATCTTCCACGCTGGCACAGTGAGTAACGTGATTCCTGAAAACGCCTACGTCGAATTTGATTCGCGCTATTGGACTAACGAAGAACAGTTAAGGCAAAAAGAGGCACTCAAAGCGTTAGCCGAACAAAACTGGGGCGAAGACGTCGTAACGACATTTGAACAAAATACGTTTAAGCCTGCGATGCCCTTGTCGGAAGCAACGAAAGCGTTAGCCGAAAAGATTTCAAAGGCCGCCGAAGAAGTGGGATTTACCGCTGAGTTTGTTGATGCAGGTGGTGCCTCTGACGGCAATAATCTTGCGCTCATGGGAACGCCTGTTATCGATGGGTGTGGACCAGCAGGCGGAGACTTTCATACAGACCACGAGTATTTAAGACTCGACACAGTTGAGCCTCGCTCTTTAATGCTTAAGAAGTTTTTGGAATTGCTTTAGGCGCATTTATTCGGAGAAGAGCTCAATGCTCTTCTCCACTTAAAGCTTTAGAGCACAGCGGCAAAGGCTTTTGCCACGTAAGCAACGTTCGAATCGTTTAAGCCACAGATGCAAATACGACCATTGCGAACCGCATAGATGGCAAACTCCTGAGCAAGACGATCCATCTGCTCTGGGCTAAATCCTGTAAAGGAGAACATGCCGCCTTGGCGTGTGACAAAACTAAAGTCACGCTTTGCGCCAATGCATGCCATTTCGCTTGCAAGAGCCTCACGCATTGTGCGGATTCGCTTGCGCATATGCGCTAATTCTCCTTCCCAACGCGCTCTCTTTTCTGGATCCGACAACACTCGTGCAACAACGCGACTACCAAAAGAAGCCGGATTCGAGTAATTGGCGCGAGCTAAAGCTTCGATTTGCGTGACAATCG
>CAVCTI010000101.1:3431-8944 GCA_963604755.1 Duodenibacillus sp.
GCTTCTTTCTTATTTTGCGTCACAACCGTTAAGGCACCAGCACGCTCGCAATAAAGACCAAAACTCTTGGAGTACGAGGTCGAAACTAGGAAGTTCATCTTGGATTCGGCAAAGAGTCGAATTGCTGCGGCATCCTCTTCAAGCCCGTCACGGAATCCTTGATAGGCCATATCAAGTAAAGGAACAAGACCCTTTTCTTGGCAAAGCTCCAAAAGAACCTTCCACTGATCGATCGTTAAATCAAAACCTGTTGGGTTATGGCAGCAGGAGTGGAAAATCGGCATTGATCCAGCAGGCAGTTCGCTCACGTCTTCTACCATACCTTTAAAGTCCACGCCATAGTTTTCCGCATCGTAATAGCGGTACTTCTTAACCTGCATTCCCGCTAAACGCATAATCGCGTCGTGGTTGCCCCAGGTGGGGTTACTTGAAGCGCCGTGCGTTGTACCGTAGACGTTTCTCATAAAGTCAGTGCCAAGCTTAATAGCGCCCGTGCCACCAAGGGACTGCACCGTGCAAGCGCGTCCCGATTGCACGATTTCGCTATCGGCACCAAAAACCATCTTTTGCGTTAATTCGCAATAGCTTGGAAGACCCCGAATCGGAAGATAGGTATTGGGGATGCCTTCCTGAGCAAGGAGTATCTCTTCTTCCTTAACAATTTCAAGGGGACCGGCTTTGCCGTTTTCATCAAGATAAATGCCAACACCTAAGTTGACCTTTTCTTTTCTCGTATCGGCTAAGAATTTCGCTGTCACTCCCAGAATTGGATCGGGAGCCGCTGGTTGAATTTGAGAAAAATCTGAGGTTCCCATAATACTTACCCTTTCAATTCAAATGGTTCTTGATTCGGACTAGTCGAATTTTTGTCCCTGTTCTCGTGTTGTCCGAAATTCGACTTTGGGCCAATGTTTCATTGTCGTTTGCAAATTGTAAATCGAGGTTGCCATATAGCAGAGATTTCCCTCGCAATCTTTTGCAAGACGTGCAGCCTGCTCGTCACAAAATAGTTTTCGTGTCTCTTCGTCAGGAAACACGAGCCAGCGCGCCGTTGAAACATCGGTTGCTTCATAAATCGCATCGACGCGGTACTCGGTTGCTAGCCGCTGCGCGACAATTTCAAACTGTAGTGGGCCCACGGCTCCGAGCATGAGATTCCCGAATTCACCTTCGAAAACCTGAATGGCGCCCTCTTCACCAAGTTCTTTTAAACCCTGATGCAGTTGCTTACCCTTTAAGGGGTCACGCGCTCGGGCCGACCGAAAGAGTTCTGGCGCAAAGTAAGGAATTCCTGTAAATCCGAGTTTTTCCCCAGAAGTTAACGTGTCGCCAATATGCAACTGACCGTGGTTATAGATGCCGATGATGTCCCCTGCGTAGGCCTCTTGCATATGCACGCGTTCATTGGCCATAAAGGTCAGGGCATTTTGTATTTTCATCTCACGCTCAAGACGCACGTGTTCGACTTTCATCCCAGGTTCATACTTACCTGAGCAAACACGTAAAAACGCAATGCGATCTCGGTGTTTGGGATCCATATTGGCTTGAATCTTGAAAACAAAGCCAGTAAAGGGCTTTTCTGCGGGTTCAACGCGCCGCGCTCCTGCGTCGCGCCCTAAGGGCGATGGTGCCCAACGCATAAGAGCCTCAAGAACATCTTGCACGCCAAAGTTATTAATACCCGAACCGAAGAAAACAGGGCTTTGTTCTCCAGCGAGGAATTTTTCTAGGCTAAAAGGTTCACTTGCGCCTTCAACAAGCTCAACGGCCTCTCGAACTGCTGGCATTTCCATCGGAAAGAGTTCATCCAAACGAGGATTATCTAAGCCTTCGATTAATTCGGTTTCTGTCGCAACGCGTGCCTGTCCCGGTGCGAAACGGACCAAATGGTTTTTCTCAAGAGAAAATACGCCTCGGAAAGTCTTTCCCATCCCGATTGGCCAAGTAATCGGAACGCACGACAATTTCAAGATACTTTCAATTTCACCTAATAAATCTAAGGGGTCTCTTACCTCGCGATCCATCTTATTGATGAAGGTGATAATCGGCGTGTTTCTCATGCGACAAACATTGAGTAACTTAATCGTTTGCGCCTCAACGCCCTTAGCGGCATCGATTACCATCACAGCCGAATCCACGGCTGTCAAAACGCGATAGGTATCCTCGGAGAAGTCTTCGTGCCCTGGGGTATCGAGTAAATTGATGATGTGGTCTTCGTACTCAAACTGCATCACGCAACTCGTCACTGAAATTCCGCGCTGTTGCTCAACTTGCATCCAATCGCTTCTCGCGTGCCGCGCTGCCTTGCGGCCCTTGACGGCACCAGCTAATTGAATAGCACCACCGAAAAGGAGTAGCTTTTCCGTCAATGTCGTTTTACCCGCGTCGGGGTGAGAAATTATGGCGAACGTGCGACGACGCCGCACTTCGGATTCGAGAAGAAACTCTGGCATGGGACGACTAAGACATAATAAAAACGTCCCTTTTGCACACACGGCATCAGGGACACATTCTCTAGGAAAACATCGGGACGCATTTTCTCTTATTCCGAGCCTCTCTTGCAATACCTACGAGCTTTTTTTCTAAGGAAATCGCCTAATTTTTTTGCTTTATTTAATAAAAAGCAGAAAAAACGCCCTTCAGTCTTTCCTTCCGAGAGGATTCATCCATAAAATCCCGCCCCAGTAAGTGGCCCTCGAAAGTGTCGTTCGAGGTGGACTTCAGTCATGGAGAAAAAATCATGGGTTACTTTCCGCAATGGAAGCTCAAAACCGATGGCATCATCGCACCTGATGAACGCCTTCCCGCAAATCAAATGGTCGCCTTGGGCATGCAACATGTCGTTGCTATGTTCGGTTCGACAATTCTCGCCCCGATTTTGATGGGCTTTGATCCGAACGTTGCTGTGTTAATGAGTGGCTTCGGTACGTTGTTATTCTTTATTATCGTCGGTGGACATGTTCCGAGTTACCTCGGTTCTTCCTTCGGCTTTATTGGTGTCGTTGGCGCAGCCACAGGTTACGTCATCGGTTCAGGAGCCAATGCAAACATTCCAGTGGCCCTAGGCGGCATTGTCGCGTGCGGCATTATCTACGCGATCATCGGTCTTATTGTGATGTCCACAGGCGTGCGTTGGATTGAAAAACTGATGCCTCCTGTTGTTACGGGCTCAGTGGTTGCCGTCATTGGCCTGAACCTTGCACCGACAGCTGTTCACGGTTGTGGCACAGGAACATTCGAAGGCTGCATGGCACTCTTTACAGTTTTGTGCGTCGGTCTTGTTGCGGTCTACACGCGAGGCTTGATGCAAAAGCTTTTGATTCTTGCTGGTTTAGCGTTAGCCTACCTCGTGTATGCCATCCTCACTAACGGATTGGGCATGGGAAAACCAATCGACTTCTCGGTTATCGCCAACGCCGCTTGGTTAGGCCTTCCGCAGTTTCACACACCCGTCTTTGAGTTAAACGCGATTATTCTCATTGCTCCTGTGGTCATTATTCTTGTGGCTGAGAACTTAGGCCACATCAAGGCCGTGACAGCAATGACGGGACGCAACCTTGACCCGTATATGGGTCGCGCCTTCTTGGCTGACGGCTTAGCCACAATCTGCGCAGGCAGCGTCGGTGGTCCTGGCGTGACAACGTACGGTGAAAACATCGGCGTGATGGCCGCTAACCGCGTCTACTCCACTCTGCTTTTCGTGATTGCCGCAATCTTTGCGATTATCTTAGGTTTCTCGCCCAAGTTTGGCGCACTGATTCAGACAATTCCGCAGCCCGTTCTCGGTGGTTGCTCCGTGGTTGTCTTCGGTTTGATTGCTGTGGCTGGCGCGAGAATCTGGGTTGTTAATCAAGTTGACTTTGGCAAGAACCGCAACCTCATCGTTGCGGCTGTAACGATGATTCTTGGTGGTGGCGACTTCACACTCAATTTAGGTGGCTTTGCCTTGGGCGGCATTGGAACAGCGACGTTCGGTGCCATTCTCTTGAATGCCATCATGAGTTTTCGCGACGATAACTAAAGCGCGAGACTTCGCCAAATAAGATTTCCTCCGAAGTGAAAACTTCGGAGGTTTTTTCAGTCTCGAATCCTCTTAATTTTGAAGACGTAGAAAATCCAAGCAAACCAACTGAGCATTGTCAGTAGCGCTGGCCAAACGGATTGATCTTCAGGGATGTAAAGAGCTCTTAGGCTTGCAGCAATACAGGTCAGAGCGATGCAGCCAATCACAGCGAGCATCAAGCGATAGACCGTGTAGTACCACTTTGGGTGGCGTGGCGCCTCGAAGGCTTCTTCGAATTTAGCTTCCTCGCTTCGCTCTTTTCTCAGGCGTTTTTGTTTCCCCATTGCTCTTTTTCCTTTTTTTCGGTTGCTCTTTTTAGTTTGAGCTTAACGCGAATTGTGCCTCAAGCTTCTCGACAAATTGTTTGTCTTTGGCAATCCAAGCGGCTTCACGTAACTTTTTAATATTATCAGGAAGCGGCGTTTT
Source organism: Duodenibacillus sp. (assembly GCA_963604755.1). GTDB lineage: Bacteria > Pseudomonadota > Gammaproteobacteria > Burkholderiales > Burkholderiaceae_F > Duodenibacillus. Next base: position 7,921 of record CAVCTI010000101.1, read on the forward strand.
CTCTTTTTCGTGATACGTAAAAAGAGCGTCTCCAGCCTCAGAAGAGCGCTCCTTATAGCGAATGCTAAAGCTCGATGCGCTCATCTCTCCGATTGCAGGGACTTCTTCGATGAATTCGCCGGCCTCCGTAACACTCACAACGTCTTCAAAAGAAAATGAAGGAAATTGCAACTTACGACGAAAGACTTTTTTCAATCCTTCTTCTTTTACTTCAAGAACCTCGCACCCTTCAAGCGCCTCAATATAGTTTTGAGGGCACCGTGCTAATTGCAAAAGGCCAAGAACAAACCCCTTTTTCGATAGCGTAACAGGCACGCGATGCTCAAGAACGAGTTCGTAATCTTTCACGGTCATCTACCTCGTTGCTTGCTACCCTGAAGATGCTTTTCAAGCCACTGGCTATAGCGACTCATTAAGAAACTAAAGAAAAAGTAGATGGCAGCAACAAAAATATAGCCTTCTCTAAAGAAGTCACGCCAAGTGGCGTCTCCCAACGCAAGCGAGAGGCTTCCCGTTAAGTCAAACATCGAAACCACTGTCACTAGCGAAGTGTCCATAAATGTCGAAAGTAGGCTATTGACAAAGGCAGGAATAATCGCAACAAGTGCTTGTGGGAGAATCACATAGCAATACTTTTGTACGTAAGACAACCCGAGAGAGTCTGCGGCAAGAAATTGGCCCTTGGCAATCGTTTGTAAGCCACCACGCACAGTCTCTGCCATATAAGCCGACTGGAAAAGAATAATGCCCCACGCAACGCGCCAGAAAGGATCAATTCTCACATTGGCAGGAAGCCACAGCGGGAAGACGAAACTTGCGACAAAAAGAACCGTAATAAGAGGCACGCCTCGCACAATTTCGATATAACCGACAGATAAGCTATGAATAATCGGTAACTTACTTCTTCTTCCGAGCGCTAAAACGATGCCAATCGGAATCGAAAGCGTCATCCCGAGAAGTGTCAAAATAACCGTTAACGGAAACCCACCCCAACCGTCGGTATCGACCTTCGCAAGCCCGAAGA
>CAVCTI010000101.1:8954-10045 GCA_963604755.1 Duodenibacillus sp.
GTACATGAGCGTAAAGAAGATTGCAAATGCGGCAACCCAGCCACCAAAAATCCACTTCGCACCCTGACGGGTCCAAAGTTTCGGGCAGGCCGTGGCAACGAGCATCGCAATAATGGCAATGACCGCTACCGCAGGTCGCCACTGCATTTCATAAGGGAAGCGCCCAAAAATAATGAGGCGCCACTTTTCGGCAACAAATCCCCAACAGGCTCCACTTGCCGCGTAACAGGCCTGTGCATCAGGGCGAAACACGGCGTCAGTGATACCCCAACTAAAGAGGTAAAACGCGATGATGCTAAAAAGGAATCCCGCGACAACAGTGAGCCCCGTTGCCGAGCGAGAGTAAAAAAGCTTCTCGTGTAAAAAGTGCCAAAGGCGCGAAGAGTAGGTTCTTGTCATCATCGCGGCGCCTGTAGTACGCGGGCATTTAATGCATTCATGCACACGCTAATAATTAAGTTCAAGACTAAGTACACGGCCATGATGATGACAATGACTTCGAGCGCTTGCCCCGTGGAATTAATCGACATATTGCCAACAGCAACAAGCTCGGGGTAGCCGATGACGACAGCAAGAGACGAGTTCTTCGTCAAGTTCATAAATTGGCTTGCCAAAGGCGGAATAGCCAAACGCATCGACTGCGGGAAAATGATGTAACTGACGACCTGCGTTTTTGTCATACCCAATGACAACGCACCATTCCACTGCCCCCGCGGCACAGCAAGAACGCCCGCTCGCACGATTTCAGCGATCGAGGCCGAGGTAAAAAGTGTCAGTCCAATCCAAAGCGCTAAGAATTCTGGGCTTAACGCCGCTCCCCCTTCGATAGCAAAGCCATCGATATAGGGCTTACTCCAGCCACCAACAATGCCAAACCCCACCCACGTGATAATGAAAGCAAAGAAACCTGCCCCAATACCAAAAAGTCCTGCAACAAGTTCTGTTAGGCGCCTTAATAGCATCTCACGCACAAGGAAAAGGACGAGGATGGCAATGACGAAAGAGAACACTAACGCCAAGGTTCCTTGGCTTGGAACAGCAATCTGCAATCCCGCTTTCGATAAAAGTGCCCACTGCCCAAAGTGCAAGGG
>CAVCTI010000102.1:0-2289 GCA_963604755.1 Duodenibacillus sp.
GCCTAAGGGAGTGGCCATAATCGCTGAACTCTTGCGTTCAAAGAGTTTGACGCCAAGTTCTGTTTCCAGTTTTTTCACAGCAACAGAAAGCGATGGTTGCGAGACGTGGCAGAGCTCAGCGGCTTGCCCGAAATGTTTGGTTTGCGCAATGGCGATGATGTAGCGTAGTTCAGTGAGTGTCATGGCGTTTACCTTTTTTTAAGCTTTTAAATAGCCTTCACGGCTTTCGTACCAGTGACGAGCGTGCTCACGGGCCAAATCGGGATGATGCTCGATTAGCCAAGAGGCCGCGTCACGCGCTTTTTCTAATAAATCCAAATCCTCTGTTGGATCGGCGTACTTGAGTAGGGGCGCTCCAGACTGTCGTACGCCTAAAAATTCACCGGGGCCCCTGAGGCGTAAATCCTCTTGAGCGATCGCAAAACCATCTGTCGTATTGCGAATCGCACGAAGTCGGGCCTTCGCGGTTACACTTAAGTCTGGAGAGAATAAAAGAATGCAGTAGCCTGCGTCAGCGCCTCGCCCCACGCGGCCTCGCAGTTGGTGCAATTGCGCCAATCCAAAGCGCTCGGCGTGTTCGATTACCATCAAATTGGCTTTGGCAACATCGACTCCCACTTCAATCACGGTGGTGGCAACAAGAACGTCAAGCGCTCCCGCTTCAAAACTTTGCATCACGTTTTGTTTTTCTTCTGAACTAAGAGCGCTATGCAGCAGCCCAATCTTAAGATTCGGGTACTGCTCTTTTAGCCACTCGTAGCGCATCACAGCCGCTGATAAGTCAAGAGCCTCACTTTTTTCGATTAAGGGACAAACCCAATAGGTTTGTGTGTGGCAAAGAGCCTCTTGATTTACAGCAAAAGCAACATCAGTTAGGTGCGATAAATTGACTAACTTTGTTTTAATCGGTGTGCGTCCAGGGGGCAACTCATCGATTACCGATACGTCAATATCGGATAGATAACTCATCGCCAAAGTGCGAGGAATGGGAGTAGCGGAAAGCATTAAAAGGTGCGGCGTTTTTTCATGTGCTTTTTCTTCAGCAGAGCGCAAACGCAGCCGCTGCTCAACACCGAAGCGGTGCTGCTCATCGATAATCGCGAGCGACAAATTTTTAAATGTGACGCCTTCGGAAATGATGGCGTGTGTGCCGATAACAAGGTCGAAATTGCCAGCGGCAATCGCCTCACGCACGGCGGCTTTCTCTTTGGGTTTGAGAGATCCTGATAGCCACGCAATTTTTACCTTTAAGGCGCTTAGGAGTTTTGTGACTTTACGAAAATGCTGCTCGGCTAATATCTCAGTCGGTGCCATGAACGCCACTTGAAAGCCCGAGTCAATCGCGTAGAGAGCGGCCAATGTTGCGACAATCGTTTTCCCTGAACCGACGTCTCCCTGTAAAAGGCGATTCATAGGGCGAGCTCGCGCGAGGTCACGCTGAATTTCCATTACAACACGTTTTTGCGCTTGCGTTAATACATAGGGTAGGTGAGAGAGGAGTTCATCAGCAAGTCCGGCTTCTTTCACATCGATTGCATCAGACGCGAGCCCCTTTTTCTTTTCTCTATCAAACCGCAAAGAGATTTGTTGCGCTAAGAATTCATCGAATTTAAGGCGACGCCACTCGGGGGCCGTGCGGTTTTCAAGCGCCTCTAAATTGGCTCCCGGTTCAGGGCGATGAAGTCTTTTTAGCGCATAGGCAAGTGTTGGTAACTTCCAATCATTGAGCCATTCGCTAGGGATGGGGTCGGTGATTGCGACGTCTTGCAGTGCTCTTGCAATGCGTTTTCGCAACCAAGGCTGAGTAATCGATTCTCCCGCAGGATAGATGGGAGTCAAGGTTTTCGGGAGCTCTTTTGTCGCACGCTTTACACTCGGATGCACCAGCTCAAGACGCCCGTGATAGTCCGTGCGAAGCGTCCCGTAAAGACGCAACTTGGCACCAGCGGTGAATGTCGCGCGCGTACTTGGGTAGTAGTGCAAAAAGCGAATGGTGATCTCACTGCCACTAGCGTCCGTTGCCGAGGCAACGAGCTGAGGACTGCGCCCGAATCGCACTTGAGAATCTTCGATGGTGACCTCGATTTGGACTTTTTCGCCGATTTGGGCTTCACATAACGGCGTAATCGCTGTTTCATCTTCATAGCGCATAGGTAAATGCAGCACGTAGTCCCAATCATGAACTAGGCCTAAATGCTTTAAGCGCTCTTTTAAAGGGGCAAGTTTCGCACCCTTTTGAAGTCCCTTTTTTTTGGCCATCCCGAAAACTTCCTCTGCAAGTGTTAATAC
>CAVCTI010000103.1:0-2407 GCA_963604755.1 Duodenibacillus sp.
AAGTCGCCGCGAAGAAACCTGTTGCGAAGAAAGCTGTCGCGAAGAAAGTCGCCGCGAAGAAAGTCGCCGCGAAGAAACCTGTTGCGAAGAAAGCTGTCGCGAAGAAAGTCGCCGCCAAGAAGCCCGTCGCGAAGAAACCCGCCACAAAGAAGGCTCCTGCTAAGAAAGCCGCGAAGAAGTAATTCTTCTTAACTTCTAAAGCATCGAACCCCGAAAGTGCATTGCGATTTCGGGGTTTTCTTTATCTAAAAGGTTTTGAAAACTCAGACGGTTAAGTTAGGATTTAAAGCCACCCAAAAGAGCAGAAACCTTTGGCGCCTTTTTCTTCGTGCGGGGGTTCACGAATTCCTCGTGCTTTTCTTCGTGTGTTTGATCTTCAGTTGGCTCGTAGGGCGCATCAAAAATTGGATCGTATGATGCCTTCGGAAGAGGCGCCACTTTCGGCATTTCCCGGCCTTCGTGATCGTCGTCACGAAAACGTCTTGGCGCACGATTGTCTTTAAATTTCGGGCGCTCTGGTGCGGCAAAGTCAACAGGGGTGAACTTTTGCTTTGTTAGTTTCTCGATTGCTTGAACACTACGAATTTCTTCAGAGCAAGCGAGCATTAAAGCGAGACCCTTTAAACCCGCTCTCCCTGTTCTTCCGATGCGATGCACGTAATCTTCTGCGACAAAAGGCACGTCGTAATTAATCACACACGGCAGTTGCGTAATATCTAGCCCACGCGCTGCGACATCGGTTGCAACAAGCACTTTGCACCGCCCGTCTTTGAAACGCTCCAAAGAAAGCATGCGATCTTCTTGTGTTTTATCGCCATGAATGGCTTCGGCGGCAAAACCAAAGCGCTCTAATTTACGTGTGAGGCGTCTACAGACCAATTTGGAATTCACAAAAATCAAAACAGTTTCTGCTACGGGCCTGTCTTCATAGCCGTGGCGCAAGATATCGACCAAAACACCGGTCTTTTCTATTTCTTTGACGCGCAATAAAACCTGTTCGACCGTGGTTGCCACAGAATTTTGACGAGCGACTTCCACATAGACGGGATTGACTAAAAAAGTTTTCGCAAGTTTCTTAATCTCAGGAGAAAACGTCGCTGAAAACATCAAGCTCTGGCGCTTAGCGGGAAGAAGTTTCAAGATTCGCGAGATATCAGGCAAAAACCCCATATCAAGCATTCTGTCTGCTTCGTCGAGAATCACAATCTCAACTTGAGATAGATTCACCGTACGGCTTTCAACGTGATCGAGTAAGCGCCCTGGGGTTGCAGTAAGAATTTCAACGCCTCGCAAGAGTTCGGCTTGTTGTGGCTTAATATCGACGCCACCGAAAACGACACTGACGCGAAGTGGTGTGAGGCTTGCGTACTCTTTTAGATTGTCGTTAACTTGATCGGCCAATTCGCGCGTTGGCGTTAAAACAAGAACACGCACAGGGTGCCGAGCCGGAGAAACCGACGTGTTGGCTTTACTTAAGATTCGCTCGATTGCTGGCAACCCATAACCTGCGGTTTTGCCTGTTCCCGTTTGCGCTGCTCCCATCACATCTTTCCCCTCTAACACAGGAGGAATCGCTTTCACTTGAATCGGGGTCGGCTTAACGTACCCCATTTGAGAAATGGCTTTTGCAATGCGAGTATCGAAATGGAACGCATCAAAGCTCGTGACAGGTTGTGTGGTTTTTTCTTGCATGCGCAAAATGAGTTTTCTTGGTAGGCCCAGCTGGACTCGAACCAGCGACCAAGGGATTATGAGTCCCCTGCTCTAACCAACTGAGCTATAGGCCCGAAACATTCCTTTCTAACGGAAAAAGGTGCGCTATTTTAGCGAATCGGGAAAGTCCGTTGCCACAAAATTTGCAACGAAAATTCTTTTGGGCGCCCTTTCCTTAAAAAAACAAATTGAGCTTGCTCCAGATAAATAGGGAGCTTTTCGCTATCTCCCAAGCTAAATGTCGTTCCTGCCTATTTCTAGCACCCGAAAGGAGAGTCCCCTTGTGAAAGACGCAAAAAAGCCCTGTCGTTTGTTATCTGTCCCGAAGGTTTTCTCGACCTCGATAACCTTTGTTTGAAGCACTTGACGTTTTCCTTGAGAAGGATTGGGATAAATCAGGCGAAGATTTTTCTCAATCCCAGAGGCGTTCATCGGATTTGCTTTCCGTGGTTCTTTTGGTTCGAGACGAATTCGAGCGCTGGAGGTGCGGACGAAATCTTGAGCAGAACAGATTTGTCGTTTCCCAATACGGCCAATCTCAAGGGGCCTGCGGCAACCATTGCCATTCGTCCTGAGAACATCACAATCTCGACAACGGGTGGCGCCTTAGAAGGGGTTGTGCGTCATAGCTTCTTTTTTGGAGACTCCACAGAGTTCCGTGTCGAATGTGGTGACCATATGTTCCGTATTAGCG
>CAVCTI010000104.1:0-3004 GCA_963604755.1 Duodenibacillus sp.
GTGAGAATGTATGTGACAACCGCAGTCATCACTTCAGGAATCGGCGGGCAGCCAGGAACAAGCACAATGGGCTTATTCAAAATCACATCGGTAATCGGAACCGATTTCGAAGGATTCGGCTTCGCAGCCTGCACGCAACCCCACGCGGCGCATGAACCCCAGCCGATAACGGCTTTGGCGTGTGCGCAAACGTGTTTAATCTTCTCAAGGAAGGTTTCTCCACCTGGGATGCAGTTAATGCCATCATCATTGAGCGGGACGTTACCTTCGACAGCGACGATGTAGTTGTCTTTATATTTTTCCATCGTCTCGGCAAGAGCGTCTTCTGCCTGCTGGCCAGCGGCAGCCATAATCGTGTCGTCATAATCCAATGAAATCATGGATAAGACAAGATCTTTGGCCACGGGGTGATAGGAACGAATGAATGATTCCGTGCAGCATGTGCACTCTAAACCGTGCAGCCAAATGACAGGCATTCTGGGCTTGGTTTGCACCGCATGAGCGATGTCCTTAGCGCCAGCACTACCCAATCCAAGGCTTGCGGCCGTGAGCGAGCAAAATTGCAAAAAGCTGCGACGACTTATCCCCTGACGGCGCAGGGCTTGATATTGCGTCTCTTGCATGAGGGACTCCTTGCTTGTAAAACCAATAAGATAGCCGCACCTTCTCGCTACCTAGTCCTAGATAGCAAGAAAATGAAAACGGTGCGTTCTTCGTCGTTCATTTTAATAAGAAATTCCCGTTTTACCTCAGTCAAAAGGAGTAGCACCTGTACGCAATCTAGAAGTTGAAAAATGGCGCTAACTCACTCTAGATAAAGGCGTTTTTTTCAAAAAAGCACCATCTTAGTAGAAATTCTGACTTTCCTTTGCGCTTTCCTCTATAGTTCGATGAGTCAAATGCGACGAATTTGCGCTCTGTAAGGAAAGCCATGCTACGCATTCATACCGAAACACCAGCTCAATTTTTTGCCGACGGGTTTACGCACATTGCGAAAACGCGAATGGCAGGCCTGCCAATTTGTCGGCCTGACATCACAGTTGAGGCCCTCGAATTCCAGAGATTTGGGAAACACTGGTTAGGGGTTGTTGTCACGCCTTGGTCAATTTTGGTGATTTTGGCCTGTGGCGACAAAGAGAATTGGCCCGAAACCCCTGCGGGCGTTGTTCGGGATGTCACGCTTCCTGCAGGAGACTTTAGTTTTCTCGGAATCGACGATCCTGAGTTGGGCGAATATCTTGCTTGTAGCTTGATGAGCCCTTTGGATAAGGTTCCCGATCAACCATCTGCAAAAGCCGTCGCAATCAGTGCGTTACGTCTTATGCTTCGAAGTGATTTACCAGCGCCAGTTGAAGAACCTGGTACCCCCTTAACGAAACGCATCGTCCCGATTCGCTCAGAACGTACTCGAGCGGAAAAAACGCCTCTAGGTGAGGCACTTAAAGAGAGCGAGGAGACAGCAGTCCAAAGTCGTCGCGCCTTCTTTACGAGGTATTGGAAATGAGCGAAGCCGCCTCCGAGATTTCTTTAACGCTTTCTGAAAAGGGCGTTACGCTGAAAAATGAGCGTAACACCCATTTCCCACAGATGCTTCGCAATCGCGATGCCTCTGAGATTATTAATCTCATGGGCTCGGTCTATGCGCTTTGCCCGGCCGCTCACATCAGTGCTTTTTCTGGCGCCTTTGAGAGTGCTCAGTCAGCGATTGCTACAGAAAGCATTGCACTTCTTGCGAGACTTGAGGCCATTATTGAAACCGTGCGGTTTTTCTCAATGGATTTAAGAAAGATTTTGGGCCTGGGAGCAGCAGAGAAAACTTTGATTGCTGAACTCGCTAAAGTAAGAGCCCGTCTCTCGGCTAGCCTCTTAGGGCAAACCGATACGGCATTGATGAATGACACAACCGCCCTTGCCTGTCACTGGCTCACGGGTGAAAAAGACTTTTTCGCGACTCTTTTTGATAGAGCTCGTGAAGTCGAACAATTCGCCTTTAGCTCTGAAGCGCTTTTAGAAGCCTCTGAACTCTCTGATCCTCACACGTTAAGTGCCTTAGCCTTAACACTAAAAGACTGCGCGCCTTTTGCCTTGAGCCCTCGTCTAGGAAGGGCTCGCGTCCTAGGCGCCATCGCCCGAGGCTCGAGACACGCCAAAAAGACTCTCATTACGATCGAAGAAGTCTTTAAGGCACGAATTTCAGAAATTGAAGCGTTTGTCGGAGGAAAAGCCACCACGATTGGAAGCCTTCACACGGTGCCGATTGACTCGCATGAGGCCGCCTCTTTTGTTGAAACGGCGCGTGGCCTTTTACTTTACTTCGTGCATCGCAACAGAAATAGCCCGACGTGGATTGAATGGATTGCCCCGACGGAATGGGCCTTTCAAAACAATAGCGTCTTAACCGATTTAGTGCACGAGGCATTTCTTTCGGGAGCCACGAATGCGCAGATTGCCTTAATCGCGGCCGCTTTTGATGCCTGTGCCGATGTCACGATTGCCCGCGAGGTGCCAAATGCATGAAGTTTCTATCGCAGAAGGTATTGCCGAAGTTGTCGCGAAAACGGCAACGAAAAACTCAATTAAGGCAATAGCTTTAGTGCGCGTCGCCATTGGAGAGCTCGCAGGAGTCGATTGCGATGCCCTTAACTTTGCTTGGGAATCGGTTGCTGAAACCGGCCTTTTGCAAGGCTCCAAACTTGAAATTGAACGCATTGCGGGCTCTGCCTGGTGCACCGATTGCGAAAAAAACGTCCCCTTAAAGCGATACGGAAACGCCTGTCCTTTGTGCGGGGGTTACCACTTAATTGCAACCGCGGGAACAGAAATGCGCGTCATTGACTTTGTTCCTGCCTGAAAATGAATTTTTAAATTTTAGAAATAGGAGTTTTTATCATGTGTCTTACTTGCGGCTGCGGCCATACGCACGAACATTCGCACAATCACGACCATGATCATGATCACCACCATCACGAACACACGCACGACGAAAATGCGATTCGTGTAGAAG
>CAVCTI010000105.1:0-6887 GCA_963604755.1 Duodenibacillus sp.
ACCGATTACTGATGTGCTTCTACGCTTTGGACTTGATGCGGAAATTGCTCGTTACGCAGGACTCGCAGTTGTCGTCGTTTTGGTGACGTTCTTTTCGATTGTCTTAGGTGAATTGGTCCCCAAGAGATTAGGGCAAAGTTTTGCTGAATCGATTGCTTGTCGTATCGCTAAACCCCTCAAATTCTTTTCTATCTTGATGGCTCCATTTGTGAAACTCTTAGCGGTTTCAACCGAATGGGTTCTTAAGCCTTTCGGTTTAGAAAAAGCAAAAAAAGACGATATGACAGAAGAAGAGATTCATGCACTTTTGGAAGAGGGCGAAGAGAGCGGTGCGATTGAAGAAAACGAAAGCGATATGGTGAAAAACGTTTTCGGACTTGATGATCGGTTGGCCGCAACGGTGATGACGCCGCGCTGTGATATTGAATACATTGATTTGGATGACCCAATCGAAAAAAGTATCGCCACGATTCTTTCTTCTCCACGTTCGCGCGTTGTGGTTGTCAAGGGGGGCTTCGATCACGTCTTAGGCTACTGCACCACACGTTCGATTTTGCGCCAAATTATCAATAAGACAAATTTGGATATCACTAAGTGCATCTCGCAGGCAATTTATGTGCCTGAGTCCATCACGGGTTTAGAGCTCTTAGAGCAATTTAAGGCGACGAATGCGCCTCAGGCGCTCGTTGTCGATGAGTACGGCGAAGTTGTGGGGTTAGTTACGCCGCGCGATTTACTTGAAACCATCGCTGGCGAATTTAAACCCGATGCCAACGATGAGCCAGAAGCGCTTTCTCGGCCCGATGGCTCGTGGGTTTTAGACGGAACAATTGCCGTTCCTGAATTAAAAGATGAATTGGAAATTGATGAACTTCCTGAAGAAGAAAGTGCGCACTACAACACATTAGCAGGGATGCTAATGCTTCTTTTGGAAAGAGTCCCACGGCTTGGTGACGTTGTTTTCTGGGGCGGCTGGCGCTTTGAAGTGACATCGATGCAGGGACTACACATTGATAAAGTCGTTGCCAAACGCATGGCTCCTGAGACAAATTCTTCATCTGCGTCAAAAAAACAAGATTAGTCAAAAGGATTAGAGGAAAAATAGATTCTTTTCAGTACAATAGTACTATTGTCTAACGGGATAATTCGCAAATGAACACAGAAATCATCGACAGTCGGTTCAAAAAAATCGTTATCGGTAAGTCTACGATTACAAAGTCTGCGCTTGCGGAAGCCGTGATGGCGCGTCTGCTTTGCACGTATGACGATGCAGTCGAAATTGTGGACGCCATTTTTGACGAAATGCTTGAATCTATGGAGCAGGGTCGTAGTTTGAAATTATCAAACTTCGGAACCTTTGAATTACGCGATAAGAAGGCAAGACCTGGGAGAAATCCTCGTACGCTTGTCGATCATGAGATTCGCGCACGACGCGTTGTTATCTTTACGCCTGCTCCGTTAATGCGCGAGGCGACAAAAGAGCTCGTTGAGCGTGTGAGAAAAGCGCACGAAGCCAAGGACGCGGCTCAAGCTTAAAAAGATTGATTTGCTGTCATTTTGTTTTTCGGTAGGGACATTCTCCCTACCTTTTTTTTTTACAATTTTTAGCTCAATGTGTAGGCGTAACGGCGAAGCGCTGGGCTTATTTCATCAAGCATCGGAAGCGTTTTTTCCGTAAAGAGTTTTCTCATCGACGTGGCTAACCACGAAATCGTTTCTGAGTAATCTTCTCGCCCTAAAACCCACATACGGCGTACGACGCGATCTTTTCCTGGAATCGGGGACCAATTAACAGCCTTCGCAAAAGCGCCTCCGCACCAAAGATTCGTTGGCGTAATAATCGACCAGCCATGGACTTGATTGACAAAACCCGTAACGCAATAGCTTGAACTTGTTTGAATGACGGTACGAGGCTTAATGTTTATCGTACGTAAAAAGCGAAAGGCATTGGCTTGGTCAACACTATCTTTCGTGTAGGTAACAAAGGGGTGTTCTTGGGCGAGATGCTCAATGTCAGCAAGTGTTTTGGGCTTTGGTAGGTCTTGAGCAGTGACCAGAAGATAGTGCTCTTCATAAAGGGGATATCGCTTCCACTTGGATTCGTTTAAGAGCCCCTCGGAATACACACAGATATCCAATTCGCCTTCTTTCAATTGCTCGGAAAGAAAGCAGTTGAGATTGGATTCCGTTTTAAGCTGCTTTACGCGATTTTGTAGCGCTCCAATTAGCCACGGAGCGACGGTTGCGGTGATGGTTTCTCCTAGACCGATGCGTAGAGTAGGGCGGGCAAAATTCGTTTCAGAAAACCGCTCTCGTAAACCGCGAAGGGATTGGACGATGGGTTCACTTTCACGCAAAAGCGCTTCTCCCGTCGGTGTTAAACGCAAGGGTCTCCTGTCGCGCAAAAAGAGCGACTCATTGAGGTTTTTCTCTAGGCGTTCAATGGCGTGAGAGACCGCTGAGGTCGTAAGACCAAGCTTTGTTGCTGCGCGGCTTAAATGTTCCTGCTCGCAGACAACACAGAAAATCTCAAGTAAATCTGAATCAATGGGGTGACGCATGGGGACCTCCAAAAATAGCAAGTTAAATTTTATTCAATTTGATAAGAGATTGTGTTGAATGGATTGCTATCTAGAAACAGGACTGAAAAAATCGCGCCATCTGCGTCAGGGAGGTTTGCATGACAACGTTACTTCAAAAAATAGCGGCATTCGTCAAAAAGGCACACTTAGAAGACATGCCTTCTAAGGAAGTTGAATGGGCCAAGTTGGCGCTAACGGATTTCATTGCGGTGAGTTTCCCTGGTGCCGCGATGCCGGTTGCGAAAAACGTACTGGCGTTTTTAAAGGATCGTCCGACAAACGGGAAATCCGGTTTGATTGGAACAGATATTCGAGCCGATGCAGCGAGCGCCGCTCTTTTCAATGGGACCGCCTCACACTGCTTAGATTTTGATGATGTCAGTTGGGCAACAATTGGGCATCCGACCGTGGTTGTTGCGCCTGCGGCTTTGGCTTGTGTGCAAGAAAAAGGGCTTGACGGGAAGGCGCTACTTCTTTCTTACATCGTCGGTGTCGAAGTGATGCATCAGGTGGCGCGTTGGACAATGCCCCTATTAAGTGAAAAGGGTTGGCACACAACACCAGTTTACGGAAGCCTAGGAGCAGCGGCAGCCGCTTGCGCGGCTTACGGGGCCACAGAGACCGAGATAGCGAATGCTCTTGCGATTGCGGCAAGCCGTAGTTGTGGTATCCGTGGAAACTTCGGTTCACAAACCAAAGCACTTCATGCAGGAGCAGCGGCTTCTTTAGGAATTGAAGCCGCCAAACTTGCCTTGCACGGCGTCACGGGAAATTTAGCGTGCCTAGAAAATCAAGATGGCTTTGCGCAGTGCTTTGCCGAGCCTCTTTCTGAAGACATTGAAGTTGATATTGGGTACTACTGGGATCTCGCTCAAAACGGATTGGTCTTTAAGCAATATCCGTGCTGCTCGGGTTCTCATCCAACAAACGATGTGTGGGACGCCTATTTAAATGAGCATCCAACGGCGTACGAGGACGTGGAAAGCATTCATGCGGGCGTGAGTCTTTTAGGTCCCCGCGAGTTAAGTTGCCATAGGCCAAAAGATGCTGTTCAAGCCAAATTCTCACTTGAGTACGCCCTAGCAAGTCGCCTAATTTTTGGACCAATCACACTCGCTTCTTTCACAGATGAAAAGGTGCTCGATAACCGAGTACAAGATTTAATGAATCGTATTGAGATGGAAGTCGACCCAGAACTCGCAAAGTTAGGCTTTATTGGAACGGCCCCCGTTCGTCTTGAAGTGAAATTTAAGGACGCAAGCCTCGTGCAACTGAAAAATGATTTGGCCGAAGGCAATCCAGAAAAGCCATTGAGTCGCAAAAAGTTTTATCGTAAGTTTGCATCATGTTTTTCTTCGGCCAAGTGCGAAGCGCTCACAGAAAAGTATTGGGCGGTTTTAAGTGAGATTACAGAAGCGAATTCAGAAACAATTTCTGCTCTTAGAACTCTAGAGAACAAGGGCTAAAAAGAACATCAGTTAAAGGAGTTTTTCTTATGACAAAAACACGTATTGAACGCGATTGTTTGGGTGAGATGGCAATCGACGATAGCCACTACTATGGTATTCAAACAACACGCATGATGAAGGTTTCGGGTGCGGCGGGATTCCCTGTTAACGTGTACCCAGATATGCACATCGCACTTTGTCAAATTAAGAAGGCTGCTGCTCTTGCTAATGCTGATATTGGTGCGATGAAGCCAGAAATCGCAAAAGCAATTTGCGAAGCCGCCGATAAAGTTATCGCAGGCGGCTACGAAGCCGAATTCCCACTAGATATGTGGCAGGGCGGTGGTTACACGTGCGTGAATATGAACGTAAACGAAGTCCTTGGCAATCTTGCCAATGAAATTCTCACAGGCCACAAGGGTCAAGACACAGTTCACCCCAATACCCATGTCAACATGGCGCAGTCAACCAATGACACGATTCCGTCAGCAACGCACTTAGCCATTGTGCCTCGCTTAGATAAGATCGTTGCCGAGTTAAAACTCCTTGAAGCCTCTTTTGCAAAGAAAGCTGAAGAATTCAAAGACATCGTCAAGGTTGGTCGTACCTGCTGGCAAGATGCCCTTCCTGTGACTTTGGGCCAAGAGTTCGGGGGCTTTGCTAGCGTCACAGCCGCGCTTATAAAGAAACTTCAAGCCGTGCGCCCTGGATGCTTAGAACTCATTATGGGTGGAAACGCTGTTGGCACGGGGCTCGGTGCGGCTCCAGGCTACATGGACGCTTTCTATAAGCACATTAGCGAAGAGGTCGGGGAGAAAGTTACCCCGATGGAAAACATCTTTGATGGCTTCCAGAATTCCAATCAAGTGCTCGTTGTTTCCGCTGTCGTAAAAGAAATCGCTTGCACACTCTCGAAGATTTGCAAGGACCTTCGTTTAATGAGTTCGGGCCCGAGAGCTGGATGGATGGAAATCAATCTTCCGGCGCTCTCGCCTGGAAGTTCCATCATGCCCGGGAAGATCAATCCCACAGTCCCTGAAATGGTCATTCAAATTGCCCATCAAGTAATCGGTAACGACGTTGCGATTACTGTGGCAATCGATGAAGGGGAATTAGATCTCAACGTTTGGGATTCCACTTTCTATAAGTGCCTATTTGAGAGCCTACAGATTGTTGCGGGCGAAATCGGCATCCTTCGTGAGCATTGCATCGATGGCATTACCGCTAACGTTGAGCGTTGCCGCGAAGAAGCCGAAGGATCGATTGCACTTTCAACAGTCGTGGCTGCCACATTCGGATACCCGAAGGGTGTTGAGGTTGCTCACTACTGCGAAAAGAACCATTGCAATGTGAAAGACGCTGTCGTTGCGATGGGACTTATGACTAAGGAACAAGCCGTAGTTCTCGTCGACCCAGCTCTCATGGCCAACCCCGAAAAAATGGCGCCGATTGTTGCGCGTTTCAAGAAGGAACTCGGTATTTTGGTCTAACGGTTTATCACAAATCCCTCTCCGGTGATAAAAAGATGCCCCTTTGCGAGGACGCAAAGGGGCATTGAAATTCTTTTCCTAACGTTGTGAAAACGGATTTGAAACGAATCGATTTTCAGAAAGAACTCGCCATTAATTTCAGTTAGGTGAAAAAAATTTGGGGCGATTTGTAACGAAATGTAGCCAACTTTGAAAAAACTTTGGCAGAATCTCGGCTTTAGGGATACTTGGTGAAGAAATTCGGCAAAAGATCGACTCTGTGCGTTAAGTACATAAGCCGTTTTCCCTAGGTATAAAACTTTGCTTTGTGTTCTTATGATATGGAGGATTTATGTCTGACGCTCTGTCAGGCAGGCAGGCGCTTTTGCGCTACGGCTCTCTTATTGCGGGCCCGTTGCTCTGCTTACTAATCTTTTTGTGGATGCCATCGAGCTACGTCACTGCGGACGGTTCGGTTGCTCAATTTTCCACAGCTGGTCGCGCCTGTTTAGGCGTTCTCGTTTGGATGGCAATTTGGTGGTGCTTTGAGTCAGCACCTATTGCTGTCACTTCTCTTTTGCCGATGGTGGTTTTCCCGCTTTTTGGTGTGTGTAAACCCGCGGCAGCGATGGCGCCCTACGCCTCAGATACGATTTTCCTATTTATGGGCGCGTTTATTTTGGCCGCTGGCGTCACAAAGTGGGGCTTAGACCGCCGAATCGCCCTTTTTGTGATGAGCTTAATTGGCGCAACACCCAAGAAAATCGTCTTTGGCATGATGCTCACAACGGGCACCTTGTCAGCCTTTATGAGTAATACGGCGTGCGCGGCGATGATGGTTCCTGTGGCGATTGCTTTGATTAACCTCGTGCATTCCACAAATGATCCCAACGATGTGAATGCTGCGGCTCGCGAACATCGCTTCACAGTCTGCTTATTGCTCGCTATTGCGTATGCGGCCTCTATCGGTGGCATGGCTACATTGATCGGTTCGCCACCCAATGGCATTTACATGCGCTTTGTTGAGCAGACCTATGGCATCACTGTGACAATCGTCGACTGGATGAAGGTTGGTGTTCCTGTTGCGGTGCTCCTTTTCTTAGTGGCTTATTTCGTCCTCGCTAACATCATGTTCCGTGATATGGGTGGCGAAGTCCCAGGCGGCCGCGAATGGGTGAAAAAAGAACTCGCCGGTATGGGTAAGATGAGTAACGGCGAAATCGCTATCGGCATTTGCTTTTTGATTGCAGCCATTTTGTGGTTCTCGGGCGCCGCAATCCGCGGTATCGAAATCGATGGAATCCGTCCTTTCCGCTTCTTAAACGATGCGGTCATCGCCATGATGATGGGCGTGGTCTCCTTCCTGATTCCTGTGGATAAGAGCGGAG
>CAVCTI010000106.1:0-9058 GCA_963604755.1 Duodenibacillus sp.
CCCACACGCCGGGCACGTAACGGTTGGCGCGTAACCGCGTCGATTAATGAAAACGAGGACCTGTTCGCCTTGCGCGAGAGTCGCATCAATCGCTTCACGGACGTCTACGGTAAAAAGCGCTTGCCTCTCACTTCTTTTATCGACAATCTCGATTTTCGGAAGCGTTGCAGCCTGTACGGCGCGATGCGTAAGTTTTAGTAAGGGGAAAGCCCTGCTTTGAACCTTTTCCCAGGTCTCAAGCGACGGTGTGGCAGAACCCAACACGCAGGCAACGCCATTTAATTGCGCCCGCTTGATTGCTAGGTCTCTCGCCGAGTAACGAATCCCGTCACCTGCTTTGTAGCTTTCGTCGTGCTCCTCATCGACAAGGATAAGCGATAGGTGCTTAAAACTTGTGAAAATCGAAAGTCTCGTCCCGACAAGAATCCGTGCCCGCCCCTCGTGAACTGCTAACCAGTTTTGTGCTCGCTCCGAGTCGCCTAATGCCGAATGCAAGGTAACCACGGTTTCTTCAGGGAATCGTTCTCTTACGCGAGCCTCTAATTGCGGCGTTAAATTGATTTCTGGAACGAGAAGGAGAACTTGGTTCTCGGCGTTTTTTTGAAGTGTTTTTTCAATGATGTGGAGATAGACCTCGGTTTTACCCGACCCTGTCACGCCAAAAAGAACAAAGGGAGAAAAGCCTTGGGCGTTGCAAACAGCGTCAATGGCCCGCTCTTGCTGCTCATTTAACGTGGGGCGAGCGCCAGCCATCACTTCTTTTTTCTTTATATTGCGAATGCGCTTTAACGAGGCTTCCCGTCTTGCGCGCGGTAGCGTCCTAAAAAAAAGCGGCATCGCTCCAATGGCAACCTCGCCCCAGGAGCGAATGTAGTAATTGGCCGTGAATTTCGTAAGACCCAGCCACTCTTCTCGCATGGGCTCAGTTTCTGCAAGAACTCGAATGACTTTTTTAAGTTTCTTTTGCTCAATGCTGCTATGAGTGGCGACCTTAACAACAATGCCAACCATTTTTCTTGTCCCCAAGGGGACAAGCACTCTGTCACCAACGGCAATTTGTGTCTCTTCGTCTACGCGATAATCCAAGGGCCCCAAGGGAGCCTGAACGATGACGCTAACGAATTGTTCTGTGAGCGTATGTGGCATTCTTATTCATGAGCCTTGTTAGAAGGCGATTTGTTGGTTTTTCATCGGCTTTCCCTAAGGGCGATTGAACTTTTTCCCCTTCTCCACAGCCCTGTGGAAAACTTTGTGAAAAACTCGCTTAACAGTTCTTTTCCTACCTGTAGGGCCCTTTTTTCTTAGAGCGATTGATAGTTATAAGATTTATTTAAAATCAAGCAACTTTGCAGCTTCTCCGTTAGAGATTTTGCTTGTTATCTCTCTATTTTTCGTGTTTTTCTCAATTTTTTGCCTGTGGAAAAAACCTGTGTATTTCTGCTCAAACGTATCCTTCGTGATAAACCCTTGAAGCACTGTGAACTGTATCGACAAGAGCTTTGACAGCGGCGGGATCGGTTTGCTGTAAAACTCCGTGCCCGAGATTAAAGACGTGCCCCGCACCCGCAGAAACCACTCCAAAGTCTTCCAAGATTCTCTTCGCCTCTTTTTCGATAGCCTGCTCTGTCGACAAAAGAACAGTCGGGTCCATATTGCCTTGCAAACTTACGGCGTCTTTTGTTCGACTTCGAGCTAAAGCTAGCGTATTTGTCCAATCTAGCCCCAAGCAATCCGCACCACTTTGGCTCATTTCTTCAAGCCAAAGACCTCCTCCTTTTGTAAAGAGGATAACGGGAATCGACGGATCCTCCTTTTTTAGCGCCTCAATAACAAACTGCATGGGTTTAAGAGAAAACTTCAAAAAGGCCTCTTTTGTAAGCATCCCGCCCCACGTATCAAACAGTTGAATTGCTTGAGCACCTGCTTTAACTTGAGCAATTAGGTAGGCGGCAACAGAGGCCGCATTCACTTTAAGGATTCTCTCGAACAAATCAGGCCTTGAATAAAGCATCTTTTTTGTTATCGGAAATTCTCTTGAGCCTGAACCCTCAACCATGTAGCACGCTAAGGTAAAGGGAGAGCCCGAGAATCCAATCAAAGGAACGCGACCATTTAGGGCTTTACGAATGGAACTCACGGCATCGATTACATACCGCAATTTATCGGCTGGATCTGGAACGAAAAGCGCTTTGACGTCTCCCTCATCTCTAACGGGGTGAAGAAATTTCGGACCTTCTCCTGCGACAAATTCCAAACCGAGTCCCATCGCATCGGGAATTGTCAAAATGTCAGAAAATAAAATCGCCGCATCTAATCCGAAGCGCTCTACGGGTTGCAACGTGGCTTCAGTCGCCGCTTCGGGGTTTCTTACTAAACCCATAAAGCTTTTGCATTGGCTGCGTAGTTCTCGGTATTCGGGCAAAAAGCGCCCTGCCTGTCTCATGAGCCAGATTGGGGTATATTGTGTGCGCTCACGCTTTAAGGCACGTAAGAAAGTATCGTTTTGCAATTCCATGTCTTCCAATCCAGTTGAGAATTTAAGTAGTGCGCCATTGGCTTGCGAATGGGCCCGATCAACAAACGACGGCGTTATCGTCAGCGTTCACGTTCGACCCGGGGCCAAAAAAGACGCCACAATGGGCTATTTTAACGGACGCCTCAAGATAAGCCTTGCTGCTCCCCCTGTGGACGGCAAAGCCAACGAACGCCTTGTTCGTTGGCTTTCCAAATCATTAGGTCTCCCGCGTAGCGCCGTTACCCTTATCTCTGGGCAAACAAGCCGCGAGAAGCGCCTCCTTGTTAAAGGCGTCTCTTTAGAGGCGCTGATTAAAGCCCTTAGTTAGCGAACAACTAGCACGGGACGATCGGCGCTAGCTAGAACCTTTTGCGTCTCCGATCCTAAGAAGACCGATTCAATCGAACCCAATCCACGGCTTGCCATCACAATAAGGCGCGCGTTCTTTCTTGCCGCAACAGCCAGAATCCCTAAGTACGGGGCCTGCGCTTCTTCGGCAACGAGTTCACAAGCTACTCCCGCTTCTTTGGCTTTTTCAGCAATCTCTGTTAAGCGCTTACGAACATCGTCGCGCTCGGCGGCGCGCCCAGAAACAACAGTTACCGCAACGAGAGGCAATTGCATCTTTTGCGCCATCGCAATGGATTCCGTGACAGCTTTTTCAGAAAGCTTACTGCCGTCTGTGCAAACTTGGATAACTTCAGAAGTCGACATATCGTGTCTCCTTATTCAATTCTTACCCTATATCCTAATGCAAAAAAACGGAGTCGTCCGAGATTTTTCTCTCATTTGATCTCCGTTTCTTCGTACGGTGTGGTTCATTCATACAGAACATTGTCGTTAAACGGATGCTTTATTTCACGACAGGAGGCTAAAAAGAAAATAACTGACTCTACTATAATAGACGCCGACCTCATTCAAAATTGGGGATGAAATCACTTATAGCCCTATTGAGAAACTTCTAATGTCTGAAAAAACCTTCGTCCAAAAAGGCATCGCAAAATGTGCAGTTGTTATTCCAGCTTACAACGTTGCCCCCTACTTGCGAGAGTGTCTCAATTCGATTCTCAAGCAGACCTACACAAACTTCACAGTCTTCGCAGTTGACGATGGATCGACCGATGAAACGGGCAAGATTCTTGATGAATATGCTAAATTGGATAAGCGAATTCAAGTATTTCACACAGCCAACCAGGGAGTTAGCGCAGCAAGAAATGTTGCATTAAAGCATATCGAAACCTCTACTAATTTTGATTATGTTGCTTTTGTTGACAGTGACGACATGGTCGCAACAGATATGCTTAAAACCTTGATTTCTGAGGCCATTGATAAGAATGCTGACGTTGTCACATGTGCATTTGCCTCCTTCTACAGTTCTCAAAAACAATCCCTTAAGGGAAAATTATTTCCACAACATTGCCTTACAAGAGAAGATTTCATTTCTCTAATCTTCGCAAGCGGTCGTTATAACACCCTATGTGGGAGAGGAGGGATGGTATGTAAGAATATTTATAGAGCACAAGTTATCCACGGTCTGCGGTTTGATGAGAATCGGGGCATTTGCGAAGACGAGCTATTTAACACAAATGTGGCACTTCATGCGAATACTATCGTTTATATTCCAAGAATTCTTTATTTTTATCGTAGACGCAATAATTCCCTTTGTAGTGATTCAAGATTCGATTTGCAGTTGGCAGAAGGGCGGTATAAAGCCTTCCTTTCCGCAGTAAAAATTTCCGAAGAAGCAGGAGTTATTGTAGCCTCTTCCTATATCAAAAAAATTCTAGGTTCAGCCAAAGCATGCCAAAACAAGGAAAGTATTGAGATCAAGATTTCTCCGCTATGGGTAAAAAAATCGCTGAACTCTGGACTTATTGATAAAAAAAGATTGTTTCAATGGTTCTTATTGACTGAGCATGCCAAGCTTCTTTCCTTGTACTGCTTCATTCGATTCTTGTTTCGCCCCAGCAACTGGGTCAAGAAGCCTCGCTAGAACTATTGGAAGCAAAAGACAGACGCAGTCCAGAGTTTTCTCAGTCAATATCAGAAGCTTTTCTACGCCTGCGGAACAAAATCCTAAGAAAATCCTAAGATTTCCCCTAGGGAACAGGAGGTACGTACGTGCGTCCCTTAGATACGCAATTGTCTTCTTGGCTAGGGTGCTCGGAATGTCGTTGAAACGTGCTTCCTAGGACCGCATCACCAAACGAAATTACACCTGAACAATGCCGTTCTCTTCAAAAGAGTCTGCTGACATAGCAGAGAATATGTTCAGTTAGTTCCGGTCGCAACAAAAACCCGCTGAAGGGAGTACTAGGCGTGTTGCCTAGTACACCAGTAGGAATCTCCATGACTTTATTCATGGGAAGGACGTCAATTGTTTTGGCGCAACTTCTTAATGAATTGCAATTGGGCACTCAAAGCCGAGAGCTTGGCCTGCACACGAGCGATATCGATTTCACCCGAGGCTTTGGCCTTGGACTGCTCGGCCGCCTCAATAGCCTGTTTGGCTTTGGCTTCATCCAAATCTTTACTGCGAACAGCAACATCAGCAAGCACTGTCACGCGATCGGGCTGCACTTCCAAAATACCGCCTGCGACAAAGATGCTTTCATCTGTCCCATCGGTCGTCTGAATGCGTACAGCACCTGGCCGAATCCGCGTAATAAGCGGCACGTGTCCAGGCAAGATGCCAAGTTCGCCTTCTTGCCCAGGTAGGGCAACAAACTTGGCCTCTCCCGAGTAGACGGAGGCTTCTGCGCTGACGACATCAACCACAATCGTTGCCATGTTTTGCTCCGTTTACTGAATCGTCTTGGCCTTTTCAAACGCTTCGTCGATAGTTCCGACCATGTAGAAGGCCTGTTCGGGCAATTCATCACATTCGCCATCGACAATCATCTTAAAGCCGCGGATGGTTTCCTTAAGCGGCACGTACTTGCCAGGAGTTCCCGTGAAGACCTCGGCAACGTGGAACGGCTGCGAGAGGAAACGTTGAATCTTACGAGCGCGTGTCACGGCAAGTTTATCTTCTGGCGAGAGTTCGTCCATACCGAGAATAGCGATAATGTCACGCAATTCCTTGTACTTCTGAAGCATTTCCTGAACACGACGGCAAACGTTGTAGTGTTCTTCACCGATGATGTTCGGGTCAACCTGGCGGCTTGTGGAGTCAAGCGGATCGACGGCTGGATAAATACCCAAGCTAGCGATATCACGACTTAACACGACTGTTGCATCCAAGTGGCTAAACGTTGTCGCGGGGGAGGGGTCTGTTAAGTCGTCAGCAGGAACGTAGACGGCCTGAATGGAGGTAATGGAACCGACTTTCGTTGACGTAATACGTTCTTGGAGTTTGCCCATTTCTTCAGCAAGGGTTGGCTGATAGCCCACAGCAGAAGGCATACGACCGAGCAAAGCAGAAACTTCGGTACCGGCCAACGTGTAACGATAAATGTTATCGATAAAGAGAAGGATGTCGCGCCCTTCATCACGGAAGGCCTCGGCCATCGTCAAGCCCGTTAAGGCAACGCGCAAGCGGTTTCCTGGTGGTTCATTCATCTGACCGAAGACCATGGCCACTTTATCGAGAACCTTAGATTCTTCCATTTCATGATAGAAGTCATTGCCTTCACGGGTACGTTCACCGACACCCGCGAAAACAGAGTAACCACCGTAAGCCTTCGCGATGTTATTAATAAATTCCATCATGTTGACGGTTTTGCCGACACCAGCACCACCAAAGAGGCCTACCTTGCCGCCCTTAGCAAACGGGCAGATCAAGTCAATAACCTTAATGCCTGTTTCCAAAAGGTCCACAGAGGGGCTTAGTTCATCGAACTTCGGCGCTTCACGGTGAATCGTGCGACGCTCTTCTTCGCCAATGGGACCACAGTCATCCACGGGGCGTCCTAAGACGTCCATGATACGACCCAAGGTCTTATGTCCAACAGGAACCGAGATGCCAGCGCCTGTGGCCTTCACTTTCATGCCACGACGCAAGCCGTCTGAAGACCCCATCGCAATCGTACGAACAATGCCGTCACCTAATTGCTGCTGAACTTCAAACGTAAGGCCTTCTTCTGCCAACTTGTTGGTCTTGTCCTTTTCGAGAACAAGCGCTTCATAGATTTGCGGCATTTCATCGCGAGCGAACTCGATGTCGACCACGGCGCCGATAACTTGAACGATTTGTCCGATACTCATAGATTATTCCTCGGTCCTCAAATCTTTTATGACACGGCGGCGGCACCACCGACGATTTCGGTGATTTCTTTCGTAATGCCGGCCTGACGAGTCTTGTTGTAGACGAGTTGGAGCTCGTCGATTAAGTTCTTCGCGTTGTCCGAGGCCGCTTTCATCGCGACCATACGGGCTGACTGCTCAGAAGCCATATTTTCTGCAACTGCTTGATAAATGATTGTCTCAACGTAACGCTTTAAGAGCTCATCGAGCACAGTCTGCGCATCGGGTTCGTAAACGTAATCCCACGAATAGCCGCGCTCTTTTTCGTCAAGCATTTGAAGCTTTTCGCTCGTAAGCGGCAGTAACTGCTCGATTACGGGCTCTTGCTTCATTGCGTTAATAAAGCGTGTGTAGGCTAAGTAAACTGCATCGACCTTGCCTTCGCTATAGGCATCTAACTGCGCACGAATCGTCCCAAGAAGCTTCTCGAGATTCGGCTTGTCGCCTAACTGAACGGCCTGGCTTGTCACATCCAAATGCATGTGTGCACAGAAGGCCACTGCCTTATTGCCAATTGCAGTCATCGTAAGCGTCTTGCCCTCACCGTGTAACTTCTGCAAGTGAAGCAAAACGTGACGCTGAATGTTTGTGTTAAGCGCACCAGCAAGGCCCTTATCGGTTGTGACCATAATCATGGCCACCTTGCCAGATTCCTGCGGATGCTTCTCAAGGAATGGATGCTTATAGGACGCACACGATGCAGCCAAGTGAGCGATGATGTTTCGTAACTTGTCCGCATAGGGACGCGTCTGGAACATCCGCTCCTGAGCCTTACGCATCTTTGAGGCGGCCACCATCTGCATTGCCTTGGTGATCTTCCGCGTATTTTGTACGCTTCGGATTTTTCCGCGTATTTCCTTTGTGCTAGGCATGAAGGTCCCTCAGCTCGTTAAAACGCCACCGTCTTTTTAAATTCCGTAACGGCCTGTTGTAACTCGGCGCGATCTTCGTCGGAAAGAACTTTCTTTTCTTCGATGCGATCGAGCAAAGCTTCATGGTGTTGCTTGAGATATTCACGCATTTCCTGCTCAACAAAGAGAGCTTTCTTCACAGGAATATCATCATAGATACCGGCTTCAACAGCAAAGAGCGTAACGGCTTCTTCCCAAACCTGTAGCGGCTGGTACTGCGGCTGCTTCATCAATTCTGTAACGACACGACCGCGGTCGAGTTGCTTACGGGTTGTTTCATCTAAGTCGCTAGCAAACTGTGCGAAAGCTGCCAACTCACGATATTGAGCCAAGGCCAAGCGAACGCCACCACCCAGCTTCTTAATCACTTTCGTTTGCGCTGCGCCACCGACGCGGCTCACGGAAATGCCAGGGTTAATAGCCGGACGCACACCAGCGTTAAATAAGTCGGTTTCTAGGAAGATCTGACCGTCGGTAATCGAAATCACGTTCGTCGGAACGAAAGCCGTGACGTCGCCTGCTTGCGTTTCAATAATCGGCAAAGCGGTCATCGAGCCTGTCTGGCCCTTAACCTTACCCTTTGTGAAGCGTTCAACATACGCCGCGTTCACACGCGCAGCACGTTCTAGCAAACGGCTGTGTAGATAGAAGACGTCACCAGGGTAAGCTTCGCGTCCTGGCGGACGACGCAGTAACAAAGAAATCTGGCGATACGCCCACGCTTGCTTTGTTAAGTCATCGTAAACGATTAAGCTATCTTCACCACGATCACGGAAATATTCGCCCATCGTAGCGCCCGCATACGGGGCGATGTATTGCATGGCAGCCGATTCAGAGGCCACAGCCGCAACAACGATGGTGTATTCCATAGCGCCATGGGCTTCGAGCTGGCGCACAACGTTAGCAATCGTACTTGCCTTCTGACCGATAGCCACATAAATACATGTGAGGTTCTTACCCTTTTGATTGATAATCGTATCAATCGCAATAGCGGTCTTACCTGTCTGGCGGTCACCAATGATTAATTCGCGTTGGCCACGACCAATCGGAATCATCGCATCAACGGCTTTGAGACCCGTCTGCACGGGCTGACTCACAGACTGACGATCGATAACGCCAGGAGCCACCTTTTCGACAACGTCGTATTCTTTTGTCTTAATCGGGCCCTTGCCGTCGATGGGCTGACCGAGGGCATTAACCACACGGCCAATCAGCGCGCGACCAACAGGAACAGAAAGAATACGTCCTGTCGTCTTAACGGTATCGCCTTCACGAATGTGTTCGTAATTACCGAGAATCACGGCGCCTACGGAATCGCGTTCGAGGTTAAGAGCCAAACCAAACGTGTTCTGAGGAAATTCAAGCATTTCGCCTTGCATCACGTCCT
>CAVCTI010000107.1:0-5923 GCA_963604755.1 Duodenibacillus sp.
GAAGTTCCTAACTCTGAGTTTGGTTTACTTCTTGAGTGTTCTTCTGAGCTTCACAGCGGCCGCAGGATGCGTTGTGACAAAGCGAACGTGTGTTGATCCCGGCGCCACAAAAGTCATTAACGGGATTCCTGTCACTCGCGACTGTTGGGGTTATGAAGAAGAAAAGACGTGTTTAACAGTCGATGAAGGTGTAGATGGTTGCTCGACTCTATCGCGTGACGAAGAAACGAAAGGTGCGGGAGGCTGCGAGCGCTTTAGCACGACCTGTACGGATTCCATTACGGACGTTGATGGAAACGAAACGTGCCTAAAAAGCCAATCGATTTATCGCTGTGAAAAAGAAATTGAACTTCCGACCCTGAATGCCGAATTTAAGGGGCTAACGACTTACACCGTATCAACGCAAGATACCTCAGCGTGTTTGGCGTTAGAAGCCAATGACTCTTGTACTTTTAAAGATGAAGTAACTGAAGATGGTGTTCTCGTGCGACGCTATGCATGTTCCGATGAAACGATTACTGCTTGTTCTGATTTAAGTGCCGCCAAATGCGCTCGCGTCAAAGCCCCTGCGTGCGATCAAGCCACTGACCCAGATTGCAACTTGCAATTGGGTCGTATGCGCTGCACAAATGATGCCTATCTCCCTTACGTTGAAAGGGGAGAGGCTGTGATTCTTACGCAAACAAAACGCGCACAAACCAAAGGCGTCGAAGATGAATCGGTGCGTGAATCTTTAGAAAACGAAACGACGACCTGTGAGCTTGTGAGTTCCACCTGCACAGACTCCAAAGCGGGTTGGAGGACAGTGAATGGCTCTCGCATTTACGCGACCTGTTGGAGTTACAAAGAGATCTATCGCTGTCTGGATACAAGGGAAACGAGTACCTGTAAAGCGCTCGAAGAAAATGAAAAGTGTTCATTGATCAGCACCACGTGCGATGAAAGAGGAGATGACGGAACGTGCGCCAAAGAAACACGGCACTTTGAGTGTGAGGCCTCTTCTGATGACGTATTTGAAGAAAAGGCCGAATTTGAAGGGGAGACAAAGACAGAAACCGATACAGTGGAAGTCTCGAATTGCTCCGATTTAATCGCAGACGAGTCTTGCCGCAAAGAAAAGGAAACGTGCCTAAAAGAAGTTGATGGAAAGTGCGTTAAAACCGAAGTCACTTTTGCTTGCGGGACTTCGACAGGGGAATCCACAACCATTAACGATTGCACGGAGTTTGAAGCGAATTCCAAGTGCACATTAGCAAGTGAGGAGTGTCTAGGAACGGACGCCGCTGGCGCCTGCACGATGAAGACGCGGCGCTACGTTTGTGAAAAAGGCACATCAGAAATTACGCTTGGAGAAGTCTGCGATGAAACGCTTTGTATTGGAGAAGCGTGTGAAGAGATCAAAAATGACACGAATGCCGAGAACTTCCTACAAAGCGCCGCGATTTTAGAGATTGCTCGTGAAGCCGGAGTCTATGGAAGTGCTGCCAATGAAGAAGTTTTCAAAGGGTTGGCGTCTTCCTGTTCAGTTAAGGCCGCAGGGTTCTCGTGCTGCAGAAAAAGCAATGCTGCGTCTGCCGCAGATCTCGGAAATCGCGCTTTCCAAATTGCGTTAACTGCAGGGGTTTCCGCTGGATTCGAGGCCGTGAAATACGTCGGAAGCCCCTACGTTTATGACATCTTGTCTTCTCATGAATCTTTAGATGGCGTTCTCACAGCAATCTACGGAGAAAACGCGACAGGTGTTTATAAGCCCAATTTCAACTTCTACGGAGTCTCGGTATCGGCGGATGCGACAGGATCTTTGACCTTTAACTTCTCTCCAAGCGCGTTTTTTCTAGCGATTGCCATGAATTACCTCACAGATTACTTTAGCTGTGAGGCGTCTGACCAATTGCACGTGATGCGTGAAGCAGCCGGTCTTTGCCATTACGTGGGTTCCTATTGCGCGAAAAAGTCTGGCCTCGGCTGTTTAGTGAAAAAAGAAAGCTGGGTCTGCTTTAACTCCAAATTGGCTCGTTTAGTCCAGGAAACAGCACGAGCTCAATTGGGTCTTGGCTGGGGATCTCCTGAATCCCCAATGATTCGAGGCTTGACGCTTGAGGAATTTCGAAGCCTGGACTTCACAAAGATGGACTTAACGGGGATTGTTTCTGAAGTGGCCCTTCGCGCCTCAGAAAAACTCACAGTTTCGAGTTCTGCTACAACAGAGCGCGCCAAGAGTCGAGTGAATACTGTGAATCAAAGCGATACGACGCAATACGAAACCGTTGACACAGTAACGGGTCGCTGTAGGGCAGTCGATGGAACTCTTGTTGATTGCGTCACTACAAAATAAAAGGAGAGGCGATGAAGAAAATACACATCTTTAAAACGACTTTTCTTTTGGGAGGCGTTCTTTGCTTTAGTCAAGGGCTTTACGCCAAAACTTTCTTTGAAGGAGATGTGTGGCTAGAAGCCGAACGGCCGTTTCTCTTTTATGGGGTTGAAAAAGAAAAGCCTCTTAGACAAAAGAAAGAAGAAAAAACTGAAGCATCGCGCTTTACAACGCTTGAGGATTTAAAAAAGGAAGTGAAGGTAACTTTGGAGCGCGCTGTGATGAATCCGACTGAAGCCAACATCGCTACGTACTTGGAACTCAATGCCCTCATGTTTGAAAAAGCCGGGCGCTTCGCTGAAAGCTGGCGTGACACGCTCCTTAAATACCCGCAATACGATTGGACAGCAACGCACCCGGTGGTGAACTTTGCCTCAACGCAACTATCCCGAGAGCGCAATCGTGCAGTGAACGCCACATTAAAGACTCTGAAAGAAAACTGGGGCCTCATTTACTTTGCAGACGAAAGTCGCCTCACAAGCCTTATGACTCCACTTGTCGCTCGCTTTGCAAGAGCTACAGGGCTAGAACTCGTCACGGTCGCCACCAATGAGGCGGCATTAAAGACGCTCCCAGGAGTCAAGCTCGATAAAGGAGAAGCCGCGATTGCGACTCCTAACGGGCTTTCGATTTTTCCAGCATTAGTCGCACTTCATCGTACAGACAAAAGTTGGCGCGATGCGAGGCTTCTTGCCACAGGTGTTGTTGATATCACAGAGCTTGGTCGTCGCTTAGAGCACATCGCGAGAGCTAAAGACGAGCAAGACAAAAAAGTCCAATCTTTTCAATCCTATGCAAGACCTAGTTTACCCATTACTCGAAATAAAGGAAATGAGCCATGAAGCGTACTTCTGATATTGCAACGTGTGTTTGTGTTTCGGTTCTTGGTGGGTGTGTGATCAATTTCATGTGTGTTAATTGGGCTCAAGCCGGGTTCGTAGCCGACTTCTTTGAAGAAAGTCGTGCGATGACCAATGTCACGGAAGCGGGGGTACGAGAAGCAGGCGCCATGCACACCGTCACAGGTGGCGGTTTCGTATTTAAAACTCCACGAACCGACTTCGTTCCGTTCTCGATTACGCCTCCGAGCTTAAAAGCCGGGTGCGGTGGCATCGATGTTTTCTTAGGCGCTTTTTCGATTCCTTCTCGAGAAGAGTTTGTAAGTTTCTTAAAAAGCGTAGGTACTGCTTTACCAGGCCTTGCCTTTCAACTCGCGCTTCAAACGATGGCCCCTGACTTAAATGAACAAGTCGGTCGTTACGCCGACATGATTCGTGCCTACACAAATCGCTACACGGATAGCTGCGAAGCCGCGAAAGCCATTCTCGAGCAAACAGGAGCTGCCGAGCATTTCACGCGCATTGTGGAAGGCGCAAAGAACGCTCTAAGAAGCGACGGGTCCGTTGCCGATCAATCCGAAGCCGACCGCGCTGTAAGAGACAATGGATCCAAGGCGATTTCTTCGGCTCCCACGCGTAAGGATTCTGGAGGGAACATCATCGATGCGCCAGAGATGAATCTCACTTGGGCGATATTGGGTGCCGGAAAACTCGGGAACGCCGATTACGACTCAGGTAGTTTACGAGAGACGATGATGACCTTAATTGGCACAACGATTTTCACAAAAGAAGGAGACGGGGAAAATGCCGTTATCAAAGCCCAAGAAGTCGCTGGGATTGATTTACTCCCGGTTCTTTTTGGTGAAGTCGGGCGCGAAGATGTTGCCGTGCAATTGAAGTGCGACGAAGAAAAGAAGTGCTTAAATCCCACGCGCACTCCCTTTTATGACACAGACATTGTCTCGGAATTAAAGAAAGCGGCAGATAACTATCAGGATGCCATCCGAAATCGTGATGCCTCTCTTGTTACGGATGAAGAGATGATGTTCTTAGCCTCCGTGTCTTCAGTTCCTTTGCTTCGCATTTTGAATCTTGCGAGTGTCTCGCGTTACGAAGGAATTGCAACCGACATTGTGAATGCCTATGTTGAAGCGGCAGCTTACGAAGCCTTAGTTGGCGCACTTGAAGCCTTTACGTCAGATATCAGGCGTGTGATTTCAAGCACACCAGCATCTGCCGTGAGCGCTGAACACGTGAAACACGCCAAGGCAATCATTTCTCGCATTGGTGAAGTGGAAACACAACTTTCATTGCGGCGCGACAAAGTCGTGCAAGCGATGACCCGCGCTGGATCCTTAGTTACACAACTTGAACACATCGAAAGAGCTCTTCGGGGGTCAGCGGCTGACCACCTAGCCTTATTTAAAGGAGGAACGCTATGACTGAACTCCTTTATTACGCGTATTGGAATGGCGAAGAATTAAGAAACGTCTTTGAAGGGGCGGCTGGGATTTTTAGCTTAACGTCGTTTTCTCATCTTGTCGCGCTTGCGGTTCTCTTGGGGCTTGTTTTGGTTGTCGCCGCAGGAGCCGTGAAAGGCGAAGGGAAACCCACCATCACCTTTATCGCGAGTGCCATTTTGTTGTGGTTTATTCTTTTTATCCCGAAGGCAAGTGTTGTCATTACCGATGTGCGTAGTGAAGAAGTCTATGTTGTGGATAATGTTCCTTTGGGGATTGCGTTTCCTGCTAGTGTCGTAAACCGCGTTGGATATTGGTTAACCACGACCTATGAGACGGCGTATTCGCCGGTTGACGTTGCTCGCTTTACGAAGTTCGGTGCCGTGTATCCTGAGCGGGTATTGGAAGTGCTCGCTGCAACAGGACCCGTTGACGCTAGCGTACGAGCACTTTCTGAAGCGGTATTAGAAGCGTGCGTCATTCCAGAAGCGGCACTAAGTGACGCGAAAACGCAAGCGCTTGTCAATAGCGCAGATCTTTGGACGACATTAACCGCTGAAGGCTGGGTCAATCCCGCGCGTCGTGTTGCTTTGCCTAATGGTTCTGTTGTGACGTGCCCGGCAGCGCTTGAGTCACTGCAAACTGCTTTTGAAGAAACAGAACTACCGACGCTTAAACGCGTCTTAGGCGCGAAACTTGCGCCTGACTCGGCGGCTCCTGCTGAAATTCTCGCGAAAGCAATCCCAGAAGCTGAAGCCCTTCTCTATGGATTAAGCCGCACGATGGATGCAAGCTTAAGGCAAAGCGTCTTAATTGGAGCGATTCCTGAAGCCGCTCGCCGCTTTACAGCGCGAAGTAATACGCCAGAAGCTTTGGCTGTCGCGTTATCAAAAGCACAAGGCAATCTCGCTAGCGAAATCAACTATCGCACGATGGCATCCATCGCTAAAGATTCTCTACCCAAAATTCGAAATGCTCTCGAATTTGTGGTGATCGCTTTATTTCCTGTTTTGGCTCTTTTGGTTCTAGCTGGTGCTTCGAAGTCAGCGATTTTATTAAGAGGATACTTCTCTTTACTTTTTACTGTGGAACTTTGGCCAGCGGTTGCGTCAGTTGTCAATCACTTAATTGTTTCAACGGACACGGGGCCCTTTGGCGCGTTGGCTCGAGAGTTTGGCGGAAATTCCATCGCTTCTTTAGCCCTTATTCGAGAAACGGGAGCCACAAGTCAAGCCATAGCTGGAGGCCTC
>CAVCTI010000108.1:0-2023 GCA_963604755.1 Duodenibacillus sp.
GTATTACCCTGTCGACTTAGGTTTACGGCGTGTGCTTCTTGGCAAACGGGCAATAGATGACGGTCACGCAATTGAGAATTTGGTCTATCTTGAACTTTTGAGGCGTGGCTTTGAGGTCTATGTTGGGAAAGTAGCAGACACTGAAGTTGATTTTGTGGCGAAAAATGAGAAGGGTTTACAGTACATCCAGGTTGCAGCAACAGTGCGCGACGAAACAACGCTCGCTCGGGAATTGGGCCCTCTGAAGAAAATCTCAGATAGCTATCCCAAGATGATTCTGACACTCGATGAGGATCCAGTTGCGGATTTTGACGGGATTTGCCGCATGAATGCTCTGCAGTGGCTTATCGAAACCACTTAGGTGGAGGTGAGGGGAGTTGAACTCCGAGTCGCACTCATGCACCAAAATGGGGCATAACCCTTTACAATGTGCCTACTTTTTCGCAAGAAAAGAATCTTGCAAACATATTCTGATTTTTAAAAGAAATTGAGGCTGTACCTCAAAGGAACCCTGAAATGACAACGCCAGCAGAAGTAATCAAGATGATTGAAGACGAAGACGTAAAGTTTGTTGACTTTCGTCTCACAGATACGCTCGGGAAAGAGCAGCACCTCACAATCCCTGCTCACCGCTTAACCGAGAAAGTCTTCGAAGACGGTCAGCCTTTTGATGGTTCTTCAATTGCTGGCTGGAAAGGCATTGAAGCGAGCGACATGCTCTTAATGCCCGATGCATCGACGGCACGCATGGATCCCTTCCGCGAGCAAGACACCTTGGTTCTCACGTGCGATGTGGTTGAGCCTGATACGGGCAATGGTTACTCGCGCGATCCTCGCTCAATTGCTCGTCGCGCAGAAAACTATCTTAAGTCCACGGGTATTGGCGACAAAGCTTACTTTGGACCAGAACCAGAATTTTTCATTATCGATGGCGTGACTTGGAGCACGGATCCTGAAGATACATTCTTCAAAATCCGCAGTGCCGAAGGTGCTTGGTCAAGCAAAATTGATTACGAAGCAGGAAACATCGGACATCGTCCGAATCCAAAGCATGGCTATTTAGCTTTGTCTCCTGTTGAAAGTCTCACAGATATTCGCTCGGAAGCAGTTACGCTTCTTGAGCAACAGGGCGTTCCTTGTGAAATCCACCACCACGAAAACGGTGGCCCCGGACAATGTGAAATCGGCACCAAGTTCTCCACATTAGTCGAGCGCGCCGACTGGAACCAGATTTTGAAGTACACCGTTTGGAACGTTGCCGCTGCTTACGGTAAGACCGCAACCTTTATGGCCAAACCCATTACGGGCGACGCGGGTTCTGGTATGCACATTAACCAATCGGTTTGGAAGGGAGACAAGAACCTATTTGCGGGTAACGGCTATGCGGGACTCTCGCAAACAGCGCTTTACTATATTGGCGGCATCATTCGCCACGCAAGAGCCTTAAATGCGATTACAAACCCAACGACCAATTCCTATAAGCGTTTGGTTCCGGGTTATGAAGCTCCTGTGAAGTTGGCGTATTCCGCTCGCAACCGCTCAGCCTCAATTCGTATTCCGCATGTGGCAAGCGAAAAGGCTCGTCGCGTTGA
Organism: Duodenibacillus sp.; assembly: GCA_963604755.1. Lineage (GTDB taxonomy): Bacteria > Pseudomonadota > Gammaproteobacteria > Burkholderiales > Burkholderiaceae_F > Duodenibacillus. Next base: position 1,593 of record CAVCTI010000108.1, read on the forward strand.
AGTGCGATTCCCCGATCCACAAGCCAATCCCTATCTGGCCTTCGCGGCGATGTTGATGGCAGGATTGGACGGCATTCAAAATCGTATTGACCCGGGTGAACCCGCCACAAAGAACCTATACGATTTGCCGCCAGAAGAAAACGCGAAGATCCCCGTTGTTTGCGCCGATCTTGTCGAAGCCGTCAATGCCTTAGATGCTGACCGTGAATTCTTAACAAGAGGAGGCGTTTTCACAGACGACTTTATCGATGCGTACCTTGCGATTAAACGCGCAGAAATCGAGCAGTACCGCTTAACGGTACAGCCCTGCGAATACGCGATGTATTTCTCGCTTTAAGAAATGTGCTTTAGAAGCGCATCGCTTCTAGGGCAAGGGTCTTTCTTAAAAGGCATCAAGATGAAGACAGCCGTGCCAACGGACTTTCAGAAAT
>CAVCTI010000109.1:0-3172 GCA_963604755.1 Duodenibacillus sp.
CGAATTTGTGATCTCTAAAGACGGAAATGTCTATCTAGAAAAGGCGCAGAGCAAACATGCCGTGACCGAAGCTAATCCCGAGTTTTGCAAACATTTGCTTGGACTCCTCGCGGGACAGGTGCTTTGATTTTAGATTGCGCTTACTGCACTCGAGCGTCTAAATGCAAAAGAAGCGTTTTGGCTAAGACGCTTAGAAGCCGATTTGATTCGCTCACGTCTTTTCCTACGAGGGAAAAGAGCACTGTGGGGATGTGATTGGCTTCAAATCCCGCGAAATCCGAATCGATAAACCTCGTGCTAACAAAGCTGTCTTTTGGGGCTTCGGCGCCGAGTGCGAGAGTCCAGTCGCTTAAGATAGAAAGGCTATCGGGGTTTCCAGCAAAGGGAAGCAACGCATTGTTTTTGGGTAAAAGAAGCGTGACAGTTGCTTTTCCTTTTGCTAAAGGTATTGAGCGATTAAAGCTTTTTAGTTCTTTAAGAGCGGTTGTGACAAGCGCTTCATTTCTCTCAGAAAGTGCGGATTGACTTCGAGAGGAAACTGTCACAGAAAAGCGGCACGTGTTACGTACAGAAGAGAGGTAGGATTTTTCGCAGGAAATGGGGCTAATGACAGTTTTAGCCCACGGCGTTTGTTTGTCGTTTTCCCAACTGTGGCGCAATGTCTGTAGGGCCTGCGTGATTTTGCGACTTGCATCGCTCGCGGCATTCGTATCTTTCTTTAACCAACTCCAAGCCTTATCGCAGATGACGAATTCTTTGGTTTCTTTACCAAGAAAGTTCACATAGGCTTTGTTACTTTCGCCTTCAAGCACAATGCGAGAGCTAAAGGGAGAACGTGCAGGATTTTTCCCGAGTAGCTCTTTTGTTGAGCGGCTTATGGGATCGGTTTGTGCACAGACCCAAAGACCTTTTTCGGTTTCGATGTGAAAGGCCTGTAAGAGTTTGGCTAAACCGAAAGCGGCCGCCGTTGTCTTCGCGTCAGTTAATCTTGTAGTTAGTAGAATGGGGAAAATGCTTTTTTTCTCTGGACGCTTACTTTGTAAAACAACACACACGGAGTGCTTAAGTTTTCGATTAAAGCGAGGAGTGGATTGATTGGAAATAAGGTCAAAGGCTTCAAAGCCCTCCGTTAATAAGAGGCGACGAAACTCGGTTAGAGCATCGCTTCTCTTTTTCGGAAGAGATGAGATTTCTTTTTCTCGTGCTTGCGTTTCATTGTGAAAACTTGAGGCCGTTAAGCGTTCAAGAAGTGTCGCACCTTCTGTGGACGATTCAATGAAAGAAAGCGTCTGAGCCTTTTCCTCACTAAAGGGGAAAAGGGAGGCCGCAGCACTTAAGCGACTTTCAATTGCATAGCACGTACTGCCTAGTAAATAGGCGAGGCTAACAACAGTGAGTGTGACTATCGCGCGATTCAATTGAGCATTGCCTTTGAACAGGAAGAGGGGCCATCGACAAAGACCGTGAGTTCAAAAAGAGCACTCAAGCGATCCCCGACGCGAAGCACTTCTTTCGTAAGTATCGTTTCTGGAATAAAGAGCGTAAATGCCGCAGATCCGTAGTCACGCGAAATAAAGGCGTCTACTGTCACGCGAGCAAAAGAGACAGAAAAGACTTCTGTGTAGTCTCTTTCAATAGTACGAATCGTTGAATCGACGCGATAGAGTGCCTGCTCGGCATCCTCGGCTGTAATGCCGACAATGCCTTCAATTTCGGCGTGCTGATGGCGAAGCTTCTGAATATGTTCAATCACATCTTTTGGCATCGCCTCATAGGGATTCGTGCCAAATTTTGCCGATTGCACGAGCCCATAAAAAGTTCCTTGATAACGCACGTTTGTCCGATACGTGCTTTTTAAGCAGGGCCACAATGGGTCGAATGCACGGAATTTTCGTGCAGGACCCGCCTCATCGGAAAAGGGTGTGATTTCGAGTACGCCACAGTCGTAACTCGGTTCTTCGGAAGCGCCCGTAAGATAAAACGTCACGGGAGACCCTCCATGGAAAACTGGGTAGACAGAAGGCATATTCCAGTAGGCGGCGCGATAGTCTTCCTCGTTGCCTTTGGCGTAAAGAAGGATTGAGCGATGAAAAGTCAAAATGCCTTCTGGCACCCCATAGCCATAAAGCGCATTCGGGTTAGGAGCTTTCCCAAAATCGTTTTTCTCCGACTCTAAATATACGGGTTCTGAATTATCAACAATAAAGGAAATAGACTGTCTTACTTTCTCTGTCGGTGCGTCATTATAGCTGCTATCGAGCGCTTGTAAGAATGGTGTGTGGAAAAGAAGCGGCGCAGGTAAAAGTGGTGAGGCAATATTTTTTATTGAGACGCTGTCAGCGGGTTTTTTGATACCAAGCTCTTTCCAGAGTTCGATAAATTGCAGTTGGGACCTTTCTTCGAGATCGAGATGTTTTTCGAGTTTTTCACGAAGCCTCTTGGCCTCATAGTCGTGAAGCGTGTTTTCTGTTTCCCGGAATAGCAAATACGCAAGAAGCCTTGCCTTCGGATTGTCAGAGTCTCCGTATTGGTAATAAAGACCTAAGAGAACCAAGGCATAGGGGATGCCCGTTGCAGCAAAAGCTTTAAAGCTAGCTTCCTTATCAGCCTCTGGCATCGTGAAGAACTCTTCGTGAAAGCGACTAAATCCAGCGAGCCAATAACTTGCCGGATCAATGCCGTTACGTAGAGCGCCCTCTAAAACGATTTGGGCGATTTCTTGGCTTTGCGTGATACCCAGCCCTAAAGCGTGGGCTTTTGCAAGAAGGAAATTGGCTTCTGTCACACCGTGTGCCGCACTTTGCACAAGCCACGCAGTTTCAGAAATTCCTTCGACGCTTTCTCCTTGACGAAGCGAGAAGGTTTGATTGGCTTTGTAGTATTGCAGTTGCGCTTTCGGGTCATCAAATTCGCTAGCGAGGATCCTTAAAAGTTCAATCTTGATATCTTCAGGAACAAAATCCTCTCCCGCTTTCGTGAGCGCTAAAAATCGCAAGGCAGGAAGGTAATTTTGGATAGCTGCCTTTGCGATTCTGTGAGTTGCTTTAATCCCTGCGGCTTCAAACAGTTCGGAACCAAAAATCGTTGATGTCGCAGCAAGCATCAGGGCTGGCGCTAAATTCAAATTGGCAGCCTTCTCTAAAAGAGAACGTCTCAGTCGTCTAAAGTACTC
>CAVCTI010000110.1:0-1032 GCA_963604755.1 Duodenibacillus sp.
GAAGCACACGCTGCGGCAAGGGCTTTAAGTGACGGATGCGGAAAATGCGATTGATCGTCACAAAGAGCTTATGAATTAGAAGGAGCCCAGTTATAAGTAAGCCGACAATACCAAAGGTTGTAAGGCCCGCAGCGTGATAGCTAAATTCACGCAAATGAGAAAGGATCACCTCAGAGTACTGCTCAGGAATAAAGCTTGTGAGAATAAGGTTTTCGAGTGCTTCACGTTCCCCAGAAAACGCAGGAAACGCCGCAAAAACCGCTAAGGTGATGGCCAAAAGCGGAACAATCCCGAGAATCGTTGCCAAGGTCATCGTCGAGGCCGTCTCTGTTAAGCGAATCTCAAAAAGACGCTCAACTAAAAAAGACCACAGTTCTTTGGCTGACGGCAAATAGCCCTTTTCCCGTAGATTTTCTCTGAGGCTACGAGGCTTGGCGGATTGAATGGGTTTCGTATCGGTCAAAAGGGAATTTCCTCTTCGGTTTGTTTAGAATCTCGTATCTTACGCTTTTTAGGGTTTTTGCCCTTTATTTTTATTGAAAAGAGACACTATGCGCGCTAGTCAATTTTTCATTTCTACGTTAAAAGAAGCTCCAGCTGATGCGGAGATTCCAAGTCAAGTCCTATCGATTCGAGCCGGTCTCATTAAAAAACTCGCTGCTGGCGTTTACACGATTATGCCAATGGGACTCAGAATCGTGAAGAAAATCGAACGGATTATTCGTGAAGAAATGGAGCGCGCAGGTTCAATTGAACTTTCAATGCCCATTGTGCAGCCAGCTGAACTCTGGGAAGAATCGGGTCGTTGGAAGAAATACGGCCCTGAACTCTTACGCTTTAAAGATCGCCACATGCGCGACTTTGTCATTCAGCCGACAAGCGAAGAAGTGATTACCGACGTTGTTCGCTCGGAAATTAAGAGTTGGCGAGAGCTTCCGATTAATCTATTTCAGATTCGTACGAAATTTCGCGATGAGCGTCGTCCCCGCTTTGGTGTGATGCGTGCTCGCGAATTCATTATGAAAGATGCCT
>CAVCTI010000110.1:1042-2230 GCA_963604755.1 Duodenibacillus sp.
AGCTTTGATCGCGATAGCGAAGCCGCAGGGAAAAGCTATGAGATCATGTACGAGGCCTACCAGAAAATCTTCTCTCGCCTAGGGTTAACGTTTCGTGCGGTTCGCGCCGATACGGGTGCAATCGGGGGATCACGCTCACACGAATTCCAAGTGATCGCTGACGTCGGCGAAGACCTCATTTGCTACTGCCCAACTAGCGACTATGCGGCAAATATCGAATTGGCTGAAGCCGGTTCTGTATTGGATGGCCGCACTGAGGCGAAAGAAGAATTAAAGAAGAACGCGACTCCTGGTAAAGAAAAGTGCGAGGACGTTGCCCCCTTCTTAGGTATTGATTTATTGCGTTGCGTCAAATCGATTGTCTTAGCAGAAGACAAAGTTGACGAAAACGGCAATCCCTTACCCGCACAAATTGTTCTTATTCTTTTGCGTGCTGATCACGACTTAAATGAAGTGAAAGCTGGGAAATTGCCTGAATTAAGTGATGGTTTCCGTTTTGCAACAGAATCTGAGATTGCCGAACACTTCAATGGCGCGAACCCGGGTTCTTTGGGCCCCATTGGTATTCGTGAGGATGTCGTTGTTTACGCCGATAAGACCGTAGCGGATATGAGTGATTTCTGCTGCGGGGCCAATGAAACGGGATTTCACTATACGGGTGTGAATTTCGGGCGCGATTTACCTGAACCCAAGGTCGCTGATCTTCGTAATGTTGTCGCAGGAGATAAGAGCCCCGATGGAAAGGGCGTTTTAGCTTTGCAGCGCGGCATCGAAGTTGGCCACGTTTTCTATCTTGGAACCAAGTACTCCGAAGCGATGAATGCGACATTCCTTGATGAGACAGGTAAGCCACGCGTGATCGAGATGGGCTGCTACGGCATTGGTGTGACGCGCCTATTAGGAGCAGCGATCGAACAGCGCCACGACGAGAAAGGCATGATGTGGCCAGCTCAGATTGCTCCTTTTGAAGTTGTGATTTGCCCGATGGGAATGGCCAAAAGCGAAGCCGTCCGAGAAGCTGCCACAAAACTCCACGATGAACTCGCCGCACGAGGCGTTGATGTGATTCTCGACGATCGTGAGGTGCGAGCGGGCGTTATGTTTGCCGATTGGGAATTAATCGGTGTACCGCACCGCGTGGTTGTGGGCGATCGAGGGCTCAAAAACGGCGAACTTGAGTACACAGAT
>CAVCTI010000111.1:0-1713 GCA_963604755.1 Duodenibacillus sp.
GACATCGCACGTCTCTGAGAGCCATTGGGTCTCAGACGGTATTTGTAGCCAAGTCGCATGAGTTGGGGCACAGAGACACCCTTTATGTTTACAGGAATATTTCCCTAGTTTACTGAACAAACTTGCGACTGCATAGGTTTAATATTCCAAACAAAAAAATTTTCAACATAGGGGAAAACTGTTGTTCTCATTCATCCCAACGACTGAAGTCGTGGGTTTTCTGAGAACCTTTCTATAAATGCGATTTTGTTTGAGGCTTAAACATGACAGATAAACAACGTACGATTTTCGTGACTACCGCTTTGCCCTATGCAAACGGGCCCTTCCACATCGGCCACATCATGGAATACATCCAAGCCGATATTTGGGTTCGTCACGAACGCATGTGTGACAATAAAGTGTATTTCGTCGCAGCCGACGATGCGCACGGCGCCCCGATTATGATTGCCGCCCAGAAAAAGGGCATTACGCCTCAAGCCTTCGTCGCAGAGATTGCCGCAGGTCGCAAACAATACCTCGATGGCTTTCACATTGGGTTCGATCACTGGCACTGCACAGATAGCCCTGAGAACACAGTCCTTTCTCAGGATATCTACCGTAAATTAAAAGCCGCAGGACTTATCTACACCAAGGATATCGAGCAGTACTACGACACAGAAAAAGGCATGTTCTTAGCCGACCGCTACATCAAGGGAACATGTCCGAAGTGCGGTGCGCCCGATCAGTATGGCGACTCCTGCGAAGTCTGCGGTTCTGTGTATTCACCCACAGAGTTGATTAACCCAAAGAGCGCTCTCTCTGGCACAACCCCTGTGATGAAAACGTCGACCCACTATTTCTTCAAACTTTCAGACCCGAAAGCCATCGCTTTCTTACGCGAATGGACCAAGGGAAACGGCGCCGACGGCAAACCTCGCGTTCAGTCTGAAGTGCTTGCCAAAGACGAAGAGTGGTTAGGCGAATCTGGCAACCTCGCGGATTGGGATATTTCCCGCGATGCGCCCTACTTCGGTATCGAGATTCCCGATGCTCCTGGTAAGTATTTCTACGTGTGGCTTGATGCCCCTGTTGGATACCTCGCAAGCTTTAAAGCCTACTGCGAGAAAAATGGTCTTGATTTCGTCAAGACCTTATCGGCACCAGATACCGAACAGATTCACTTTATCGGCAAAGACATCATTTACTTTCATACGCTCTTTTGGCCGGCGATGCTGCACTTTGCAGGAACCCCCTATCGCGTTCCCGATCACGTCAACGTGCACGGATTCGTTACCGTCAATGGTCAGAAGATGAGTAAGTCCCGTGGCACGGGTATTAGACCCTTGGAGTACCTTGAACTCGGTATGAACGCTGAGTGGCTTCGCTATTACCTTGCCGCAAAGATGACAAGCCGCGTCGAAGATATCGACTTTACAAAAGATGACTTCCAGGCGCGCGTCAATTCCGACTTAATCGGAAAATACGTCAACATCGCAAGCCGTAGTGCGGGATTTATCTTTAAGCGATTTGAAGGAAAAGTATCGGACGCGGCGATGGCAGATCCCTTACTGAAAACCATCGCCGATGGCGCCTCAGAAATTAAGGAGCTTTACGAAGATCGTGAATACTCCAAGGCGTTGCGACGCGTGATGGAATTTGCCGATGCCGTAAACGAATACGTCGATCGTGAAAAGCCTTGGGAACTTGCGAAAACGGAAGGCAAAGAAGCCGACC
>CAVCTI010000111.1:1723-8690 GCA_963604755.1 Duodenibacillus sp.
CGACCTTCAGCGCGTGGCCTCTGTTGCCTTAGAAGCCTTCCGACTTTTAACGCTTTACCTCAAGCCTGTGCTTCCTGCGACAGCCGCGAAGGTTGAGTCGTTCTTAAATTGCGGAACTCTCAGCTGGGATAGCGTTTTAACGCCGCTGACGAGTGCGAAACCCATCTCGAAGTTCGAACACCTGATGGGGCGCGTCGATTGCGAAAAGCAGCTTGATGTGCTCGTTCCTGAAAAGCCCGTTGTTGAAGAAAAGAAGGCACTTTTGGGTGGCGAAATCGCCCCGACCTGCTCCATCGATGACTTCGCAAAGCTTGATTTGCGTGTGGCGAAGATTCTCAAGGCCGAAGCCGTTGAAGGATCGACAAAGCTTTTGCGCTTTGAATTGGATATCGGAGAAGAAAAACCGCGTCAGGTTTTCTCGGGGATTCAAGCTGCGTATAAGCCTGAAGACCTCGTCGGTAGGCTCGTTATCATGATTGCTAACCTTGCTCCTCGCAAGATGCGCTTTGGCATCTCCGAAGGCATGCTCCTATGCGCAAGCGCAACCGATGGGAAACCATCTGAGCTCTACCTTATCGAGCCTTTTGAAGGCGCCAAACCAGGGATGCGCTTGAGTTAGAATCCGCTCGAGAATCGAGCCCCATAAAAACGGCGCCGATTTTGGTGCCGTTTTTGGCTTCTCTTTGGGCAAAAAGAACCTATGCCTGCTGCGTCAGTTTGGATTCTTGTTGGCGGATTTCTTTTCACGCTGATGTCGCTGTCGGCGAAACTGAGTTCAGCCTATTTTCACATCTACGAAATCCTTTTCTGGCGCTCCTCGTTCGGTTTAATCTGCATTGCGCTTTACATGCTTTATCGCGGAATTTCCTTTGCGACGAAGCACCCCTTTGCGCATTTAAAGCGCAGCATCGCAGGGATGTCCTGCTTTGCTCTAGAAATCTGGGCCTTAACTTACTTGCCGCTTTCTGTTGAGCAGCCGATTGCCTATTTGAGTCCTCTCGTATTTTGTGTCTTCTTTGTTATCTCTTCGAAGTTACACGGCAATCGCGTTGAGTGGCCGATTATTGGTGCCGTGATTGTTGGCTTTTCTGGCGTCTTACTCATTGCTCGGCCCGAGAGTTCAGGATTTAATCTCACAGGCGTAATCATTGCTCTTGTTGCCGCATTCGCAGGTGCCTCTTCGAATTGGCTTTTGCGTAATCTGGGACAACAAGGCGAACCCAATGAGCGAGCCGTCTTTTTCTTTATGCTCACGGGAACAACGGCTGGGGCCCTTTCGATGCTCCTAATCCCTGGAGATCTTCACCTACCAAATTCTGAGTCAATCTTTCCCTTAATGGGTGTTATGGCTTCAGGCCTTTTGGGACAGGTCTGTTGGACGATTGCTTGGTCCAAGGGGCATTCGCTTCTGAATGCCGTATTCCAATTCTCGGGGATTTTCTTTGGCGTGATGCTCGGGATTTTCGCCTTAGCAGAGACGATTGATTCTGTCTCATTACTAGGCATCATGGTGATTTTCGCTGCAGGACTTTTTGCCTCGCTTTACTTGCGAGGCCACAAAAAGGAAACATCTCAAACTTAGACGGAGAAGGAACTTCCGCACGAGCAGGAAGTCACCGCATTCGGATTGCGAATCACGAACTGCGCGCCTTCTAACTCATCTTTGAAATCGATTTCTGCGCCAACCAAATATTGGAAAGAAAGCGGATCGACCAAAAAGGTCACGCCATCGCGCTCGATGACGGTGTCGTCAGATTCTTTCGCTTCTTCAAACTGAAATCCGTATTGGAAACCCTGACAGCCTCCGCCCTGCACGAAAACGCGCAAGGGGCTATTGGGATTTTCCTCTTGACTGAGTAACTCTTTGACTTTAAGTACGCACGCATCCGTAAAGTGAATGGGATCGGTTGATGCGACTTTTGTTTCGTTTTCTGACATACGTATTTCAAATGCTCTAAAAAGAAGTATCGCGATTATAAGCGCTTACCTTTCTTCCCACGGCAACTTTTCTTTGGGAAAAAGAAGCCAAGCTGAAACCGAACTTTTCTGCGAACCAGCTTTGTTGGAAGCCTCTTTCCCATAGCCCCAGAAGTAATCAAAGCGTAGCGCCCCTCGAATCGCGCCACCTGTGTCTTGAGCAATAACGGGCCTGGTGAAGTTTAAAGGGGGATTGGCTTGAGTTGCGCTTACGATAAAGGGAACCCCCAATGTCCAATAGTTTTTATCGATAGCAACAGAGGCTTCACTTGTAAGAGGCACCCCCAAACTACCAATTGGGCCCTCGTCTTCGTTAGTTACAACTCGTTCAGAGAAAAAAACATAGCGCTTGTTATAAGAAAGCATTTCGTTGACGCGACTCGGATTTTCCTTGGCCCAACTTTTAATGCGCTCCATACTCATTTGTGAGGCGGGAATCCCTGTTTCTTTAATAAGCCATTGACCAATCGCACGGTATGGATGGCCATTGGTGTCAGCAAAGCCTAAACGCATGCTCGTACCATCATCGAAAAGAATACGGCCTGAACCCTGAATCTGAAGAAAAAACGCCTCTACGGGGTCCTCAACCCAACAGAGTGCATGGCGCTCTAAGTCACGGCGCTTTATGATTTCCTCTCGTGTGTCGTAGGCTTGAAGAACACCATTTTTAAGCCGTTGCTTTAAATCGGCACGGCGTGAGTTTTTCCCAATCACTTTTGTTGTGACTAAATCGTGCGGCACAGATAAAAGAGGCACTTTGTAGCGCTTGGTTTTGTGGCGCGACCCCTTTAATGCGGGTTCGTAGTATCCCGTCATAAGACCGGTTTCTAAAATGCTTCCATCTTTTGCCGAAGTTGTAACGCGCCAAAGATTAAAATTCTCTTTAAAAAACCGCTCGGCTTCAGGCTCGGCGCTTTCCGCGGCTTTACTGCAAACCGCATGAAAGAGTTCTGTGTCTTTCGTTTTTTTGCAGGACGTTTTAAATGCAGCAAAAGCCATTTCCCAATCACGCGGTGCAATCTCTGGAACTTCTGAGAAATCCTCAAGCGTTAATGTCACATCGTCTTTCGTAAGAGTGTGAACGGCGTGAACTTCACCCTCTTCAATGGATTCTGTGGCGCACGAGGCGATAAAAAGCGTTGCCACAAAAAGGGCTGCAATCGAATTTCTTCGTTTCTCTTTTCCAATGCTTGTCACGCCAAAAACCTTTCTTGAACCGAGTTTAAAAAACGCCAGCCCAGTTCTGTGCTCGCCAATCGCTCTTTTCTTAAGAGCCCTTCTTGGCGCAAAGCATCGACCTTTTCAGCAATCACACTAAAGTCCAAACCCGTGGCCTCTTTCCAACGTTCTTCGGGCACTCCGTCTTTTAATCTTAAGACATTGAGCATGAATTCAAAGGGGATGTCTTCTTTGGAAACTTCAAAACGAAAAGGAAGCCCCTGATTGACTTTGGTCTCGTCCATATACCTTAACGGATCTAAAGGTCGCACTTGGCGAAAGATTCTCCCATTTAGAGTCGCTTTCGCGTGAGCCCCAGCGCCAATTCCAAGATAGTCGCCATAGGTCCAGTACGTCATGTTATGCCGACATTCGTGCCCAGTTTTGGCGTAGCCAGAAACCTCGTAGTGACTGAGTCCGGCCTTCTCGGTAAGCGCAAAGGCACGCTCTGCCATCTCAAAGGCACGGTCGGAATTCGGTAATCCCTTCGGGGGCTTTTTAAAGAAAACGGAGCCCTCCTCAATGGTTAATTCGTATATCGAAAGATGTGTCGTCCCAAAAGAGAGCGCCTCCTTTATATCGGCTTCAAACATCTCTTGCGTCTGAGTGGGTAGGGCGTACATCAAATCGATGTTCACTTCCTCGAAAATCTCGCTTGCGGCCCTTATCGCGTCTTTTGCTTCACTTGAAGTATGGATGCGCCCTAAGGCGCGAAGCATTTCATCGTTAAAACTTTGAGCACCTATCGAAAGCCGCGTCACGCCACTTTTGAAAAACGATTGGAGTTTTTCTTTTGTGACGGTCCCGGGGTTGGCTTCGAGGCTCACTTCAGCGCCATCGATCACTGTGAAGCGCTCGTAAATCCCGTCGAGCAAATCGGACAACCCCGCTTCGCTCATCAAACTTGGCGTCCCACCGCCAAAGTAAATACTCGAAATCGGGCGATGAATCTGAGAGGCGATTTTCTCTAAGTCGACAAGTAGCGCTTCAATGTAGCGCGACTCTTCGCGCTTGTAGTTCCCTACCCGCGAATTAAAGTCGCAATACGGGCACTTTCTAACGCACCAAGGCCAGTGCACATAAAGCGCAATGGGCGCTTCTACCATTGCCAGCGCTCTGCGATTGCCTCAAGCATTGCTCGTAAGGCTTTACCGCGATGGCTTACGGCATTTTTCTCTTCAGCGGTAAGTTCGGCTGCAGTCTTTTTAAATTCCGGAAGATAAAAGTACGGATCGTAACCAAAGCCGCCTGTGCCTCGGGGTTCTGAGATCACTTCCCCGTCCCAGTGAGCCACAACAACAATGGGTTCGGGGTCGTCTGCGTAGCGCAAAGCAACCAACACACAGGTGTAGTGTGCTCTCTTATCTTTCTTATCCTTCAAAGCGGCAACAAGTTTGGCGTTATTGGCCGCGTCATCACAATCGGCACCAGCGTAACGCGCCGAGAAAACACCAGGCTCACCATTTAACGCTTCGGCCGTAATGCCCGAATCATCAGCTAAGGCTGGGAGTCCGCTTATTTTTGCAGCGTGCCGCGCCTTGGCTAAAGCATTTTCTAAAAATGTGTGATACGGCTCATCACAGACCGACACACCAAGACTACCTTGACCGATGACACGAATATCGCGCTCGGAAAACATTTCGTTAAATTCACGAAGTTTTCCAGCGTTGTTAGACGCGAGGACTAGTTTTTTCTGCATGCGTTTTTACCCCTGAAGACTCGTTTGCTGAATCGACCGTATTTTTTCACATCCGTGCCTCGCTAGGTTAAGCATCGTCATCAATTCATCCTGACTAAAGGCCTCAGCTTCTGCCGTTCCCTGAATTTCTACGTAGTTCCCGCGTCCTGTCATCACTACATTCATATCCGTGTCACTTGAACTATCTTCAACGTAATCGAGATCTAGAACAGCAGCGCCTTCACTCATACCCACGCTAATGGCTGAAACGGAATCCAAAAGAGGACTCTCCTCGATTTTTCCTTCTTTGATCATCCAATTAACGGCATCGACTAGCGCCACATAAGCGCCTGTGATGGAAGCACAACGCGTGCCGCCATCGGCCTGAATAACGTCACAATCGATCTTGATGGTAAAGCCCGCAATCTTTGTGCGATCGACAATGGCGCGTAGGCTTCTGCCAATTAATCGTTGAATCTCTTGGGTGCGTCCGCTTTGCTTACCCTTAGCGGCTTCTCTTTCGCAGCGCGTTGCTGTGGCGCGAGGTAAAAGCCCATATTCGGCTGTGACCCAACCTTCAACGTCTGAATCCACAAACTTCGGTGTCCCATCGACGACACTTGCCGTGCAAATCACTTTTGTGTTTCCGACGCTAATGAGGACACTGCCTTCGGCGTGACAGGTAAAGTGCCGCACAATCGTAATGGGCCGAAGTTCGTCGACTTTGCGCGAATCATGACGAGAGATCATTTTCATCTCCTAGAATAAATTTTTCTAAAAAAATTCACGAATCGAAATCTAACTATCTCGCTAAAGCTAAGAGTTCCATGATTTCTTCGCGCCCTAAGCGAGAAGACATCTCAGAGCCTTCAAGCAAGGCATCGGCGAGTGACTTTTTCGTGCTATGTAATTTCAAAATCTTTTCTTCAACAGTACCAGAAGCAATCAAGCGATAAATCGTCACGGGCCTATCCTGACCGATGCGATACGTTCGATCACTTGCCTGATCTTCGATTGCGGGATTCCACCACGGATCCATGTGGATGACGTAGTCAGCTGCCGTAAGATTAAGTCCTGTGCCACCGGCTTTTAAGCTAATTAAAAAAAGCGGCATCGAGCCATCTTCAAAGGCGCCAACTAACTTTTGACGCTGTGCAGAACTTACGGCGCCGTCCAAATACAAGTACTCGATTCCCTTTTCTTCGAGCGCTCGGCGAATTAACGCGAGATGGCTTGTGAATTGGCTAAAGACAAGCGCTCGATGGTGGTTATCGATTAATTCATCAACAAGACCCAAGAAGACCTGCGTCTTCGAAGAGGGAAGTGTAAGTTTTGGATCGACAAGCTCAGGAGAACAGGCTGCGCGCCGCAACTTCATTAAAGCAGCAAGCGCCTGCACAGGATTGATTTCTCCGGTTTCAAGGCTTTCTTTTGTTTCCTCACGCAACTGTTCGTACAACGCCCTCTCTTCTTGGCTTAATTCGACCTTAATCGTTGTCTCGGTCTTTTCCGGCAACTCGCTTAACACATCTGCCTTCGTGCGTCGCAAGATAAAGGGCGAAACAATGCGTTTTAAAAGACGCTGTTGTTCGCGATCTTTGTCGCGCTCGATGGGAAGCACAAAACGCTCGCCAAAGTGATTAAAGCTACCTAAGAGTCCTGGCACGGCAACTTCAAAGAGTGCCCAGATTTCCGATAGGTGATTCTGTAAGGGAGTGCCCGTAAGAAGCACACGAAAATCTGACTTAATCGATGTTGCAGCCTTAAAGACCTTCGTGTCGCGGTTTTTGATGTTATGCGCTTCGTCGTAAACGACCGTTACCCACGTCTTTTTGGCAAGAGTGTCGATTTCGCTTGTGAGAACGCCGTACGTGGAAATGACAACCGTGTTTTTCCCAGCGCTCTCGATAGCCTCTGTGCGACTGTCTTGCGTATTCAAAACGATTTGCTTCAGGCCTGGAGCAAAGCGCGTGATTTCTTCTTGCCAATTAAAAAGAACAGAAGCAGGAACTGTAATGAGTTGCGCTCCTTCTTTTGCTCGGGCTAAAAGCACAGCAATCGTTTGTACGGTTTTCCCAAGACCCATATCGTCAG
>CAVCTI010000112.1:0-1606 GCA_963604755.1 Duodenibacillus sp.
CGACATTTCCTGATGACTTCAGGGGTGTTTTAAAGCCTGAAAGCGCCTTTCCCTGAGAAAAATCAGCACTAAGGCGCTCGCCTGCTACGCTGATACTTACCAAAGCAAAGAGCCCAACGGCGCAAAGTGCGAAATTCCTCAAAGTAAAAGTCTTAAACACTTTCGTTTCTCCTAGGGTTTGGTTACACCTAATTTCTCAAAGAGGATCGCCGGGCTCTCTAAGAGTCCTTCGTGCGTTTTAAGGTCAACTGCCATTTGCACAATGGTTGCCGCTGTAAGAAGCGTTCCATCGGAACGCGTGACGCTATAGTCTGTGACAAGTCGGTTTTCGTATTCTGTTAGGGTCACTTTCACAATGGCTTTTTCTTCAAGTAGCCAGGGCTTGCGGTACTTGATGTGTAGGTCAACAACAGGGAAGGCGTAACCGCTTTCTTTCATTGCTTTGTAGCCATAGTCAAAGCGACGGAAAAGCACTTCACGCACCCTTTCAAAAAAACGGATGTAGGTTCCGTGCCAAACAATTCCCATTGGATCCGTGTCATTAAAGGATGGCGTGATTTCAATTTGAGCGGTAAAGCGGTCATCGGTTCTCATGGCAAGGATCTCTCACTAGACGTTAGCACCATCGTTTTTCCCTTTCGCCCAAAAATCAAAGAAGTTAAACCAGTCTAAGGGATATTGAAGGGCGCGGTCTTCTAGCGCTTTGACAAAGACTGTGGCGTACTTTTCTACGCTTTCTTCTCTATTGCGGCGGCTAAGAATGATTTTCTCACTTAAGTGTTGGGCTTTAATGCGAATGGTTTTCCCGTCGCGATTAGCAAAGAGGATGCAAACTGGGGCTTTGAGTAATGAAGCAAGCACGTAAGGACCAATTGGAAATGGCGCAGCGCTTCCCAAAAAGGGTAGGGAAATCGAGCGCTCAATCTTCCCATCGGGTCGAACAGGCGTTCTATCTGCGGCAATTGCGACCCATTCCCCGTTTTTTAATTTCTCAGTAAGTTCCAGGGCTGTCTCAACACCGACATTGTCCACGCCAATAAGATGAATGTGCGATTTCGGTGCAATTTTTTCCATCAGTGCTTTGTAGCGAGGCGCATGCCTTTCGAAAACAAGGGCGTTAATGGGTACTTCGTAATCGTTTTCAGCGATAGCTCGACACACCTCAGCAGCGCCTAAGTGTGAAACAAAAAGGATCTTTCCCATTTCGCCTTTTTTTTGCGTGAGAATTGCCTTTGTCTCATCGTCTTCAAAGACACAGGACGTTTCTTCTTCAATATCTCCTGTCCAACTTGCAAACTTATCGAGAATCGATTCAGCAAAGTGCCTGAAATGCCGAAAGACCGTGAGCGGCTCTTTCGGGTTGAGTCCTTTTTCAGTAAGGAGGCTCTTAATACGAGCAAGATACGCTTTAGAAGCTTTTGCTTGATCGGTTGCAACGAAGCGAAAGACGCCTAGTGGAAAGAGGGCAACAAAAGAGAAAATTCTTCTTCCAAATAGGCGGTAAACCGTAAGAAGAAATTGCATGCCAAGGAGGCCACGCTGCTCTTCAACTTGAGACCAGTGAGCGTTCTTTTCCCTTTTAAGAAGCTTTGGCCACAGGGTAAGC
>CAVCTI010000112.1:1616-3210 GCA_963604755.1 Duodenibacillus sp.
TCTCTGGGTCAAAGTCCATGTGCCGCCCGGGATTGGCAACTTTCACAACACGAAGTAGGGGCTCTAATGGGTAAACACGAAACCCACACATGCTGTCAACAATTGTTGAAGAAAGTGTTTCAAGCCACACCCAAAAATGGGTGATGTATCGTCCGACAAGACGCCCCTTAGGGACGGTTTTATCGTAAACGGGGAATCCTGAAATTAACGCTTCGGGATTTTCTTTAGAGAGATCTAGGATTTTTTTGGCGTCGCTAATATCGTGCTGCCCATCTGAATCGATTTGAAGAATGTGCGTAAAGCCGAGCGCTTTTGCTTTGAGTGCTCCATCGATGACGGCGGCACCTTTTCCGCCATTGGCTTTTCGACGCACTAATGTCACCGCTTCTTTAGGAAAGACTTCAAGCGTTTTGTCAATGAGAGCGGCTTCATCGCTTCTACTTCCATCATCGACAAGAATGATGGGTAGGTTAAGCGCTTTTAAGGCGTGTAATACCCCACCCAATGGCTTAGCATGGTTAAAGCACGGGATGACAATCGCAACCGACTCTTTCATTGACTAACCTTTATGCGACCAAGAGAGACGGTTGTGGCTTTTAAAGCGTTGGTGACGACGTACTCAAACTGAAGTGTAAGAAGGCCGTCTTTTGTTGCGCCCTTTGTTAAGCGCAATTGAAGAGCTTCAAGTGGCAACACGGGTCGAACAAATTTCATTTTGACGATTTCTCGAAGGTTCACACACCCAAGCCAAAGTGAGGCATAGTGAAGAACCCAACGCAGTTGTACAACGCCAGGCAAAAGAGCTTTTTTCGGGAAGTGTCCTTCAAACCACACGAGGTCTTCTGGCAATTCCAAGGCAACAGAAAATGTGGAATCTGTGGCAATGCGGCTATTTTCAACTTCGCAAAGTTCACGCATTAAAAAAGAGCCTCCATAGCTTTGTAGTCAATCTTGCCTCGATCGTTAGAAGGGAACCGTTTGACTTCTCTCCAAAAGCGCGGCAACGCTACAGTCGGAATGGCACCTCGCAAAGTGGCGACATAAGAGGGGATACTTTCACGAGAGAAGTCTTTGGAGCTTTCCGTTTCAATCACAAGACCGATGCGCTTTTGTTCTCCTCGGGTAACAGTAGCGGCATAGCTTGTGAACCCTAATTTTTCTTTTACGACCGACTGGATTTCATCGAGAGAAATCCGCTCTTCTCCAATTTTAACAATACGGTCTTTGCGCCCTAAAAGTTTGAAATGCGTTTTATCGATAAAGGAGAGACGGTCTTCAAGATAAAAGACTCCGGTGTCGCTTAGCGGCGTTTCAATCGTTGTCAGTTCTTCGCTTGTTTCTTTTAAAGAAATCTTTGGGCAAAAGCGCCACGTGGTTTCAACCGAACCCATTTCGTGGCGGTGCGTGCCAATGACTCCCGCTTCAGTCGACCCATAGATTTCAGAGACAGGACACGCAAAAACTTGATGTGCCTTTTCAATAGCACTGTCTTCTAACCTGTCCCTTATCCACATCTGCCGCTGCGGCCGATATGCAGTGTTTAGATCCCGGTGGTGGCGGTATATTAAAAAAAAAAAAACGCCGTATCCGCGAA
>CAVCTI010000113.1:0-10737 GCA_963604755.1 Duodenibacillus sp.
ATGCGTACTCTTTACCACCATTTAACAGAAGAAGCGGCAGTTTTACTTGGCCTAAAGCGTTACATCCTTCTTCTTTTCATTTTGAGTGTCTTAACAAACTGCGTCTTGTCTTTGTGGTTTTTTCTTAAAAAAGACGACTCTCGCACGATTGTCTTGAGCCCAGGAGCTGATACGGCTTACGTCGCTAGCTTAAATGAAGTAAGCCCAAATCTCTTGGAGCGCTTTGCTGTAGAAGGCTTAGGGCTTGTTTTAAATGTGACGCCAGCGACAGCGCAATTTCAAACTGAGCGATTCTTAAAAGCCGCGGCACCGGAAAGTTTCACGGAATTAGCTTCTGTCTTGAGACTCGGAGCCGCTGACCTAGAACGCAATCAAGCCTCATTAGCGTTCTTTCCGATGGGAACAACAGTGAATCCTGAAACAGGTCGCGTTTGTATTAAGGGGCTACGTAAGACATTCATTGGTAAGACCGTGACTGCCTCAGACACCATCACCGCGTGCGTCAGTTGTGTTGTTCGCTCCGGACGCCTTTGGATCAGCGCTTTAGAAGAAGTGAAAGACAGCCCCACGAACATTGAGTAATAGGAGAATCTTTTATGAAGTTACCCCGATTATTTCTTCCCGTTCTTTTTCTACCAGCAATTTTGAGTCAGGCAGTTTTTGCTGACGGAATCGAAGCTGTTCTTAATCCTGAAACTACGCCTCAAACAAATCTCAAGATGACGCCCTTAAAGGAGTTCGCCAATGCCAATCATCGTGTGTTTTCCTCGGAACATGTGAATCTCGTCCGAGTCCTCGGGGAATCGATTACCGATGTGATCTATGACGCAGAAGCCTTGGAGATTCAGGCCGATAAATCCCACGGCGTTGTGTTTGTGCGAGCTAAAAATGCCTGGATTGCCTCAGGGAAAACGAAAACCGCCGCCTTCTTTAATACCGCTACTCACAGTTACGGACTATTGCTTGAAGCGCTTTCGATTGCTCCACAAACGATTGAAATCGCGGGAACTGCTCCCGTGAAATCAGAGTCTAATTTCCCGATGGCCACTTCGCGTAACGCGATGGCGCAATTAACAACGGATTCTTATATCGCCAACTTAAAAGAACTCGTGCAGCGTGCTCTAAAGCACGAGAGTCTCCCTGAAGTTGAAGTAGGAACGGCTTTTTCTCCGAAAGACCGCGCTTTTGAAACATTAACTTTTGAACCCCGCAAATGGGACTGTAACGGCTTTCACTTCGAGCAAAAGAAGGCGTTTGCCACGCGCGACTACATCATCGACTTAATTGAGGTCCGTAACCTCATGATGGCGTCAAGGCGCCTAGCTCTTGGAACTTACGCCAAAGAAGCCCTTGGCGCTTTAGCTGTGGCAACAGGCGAAACAGTATTACCTGCTGCAGGCGTTACAGACATGGTCCTCATTAGCTCTCGTGCCTCTCGAGAAACAAACGAGGGCATTCGCATAGGAGCCGATTGCCTTTGCCAAAGGCTTCCAGACTACGGAGAGCCCCTACGATGACAGAAAAGAAACCCCACAAAGGTCTGCGGGAATACGACCACAAAGCTAATTGCCACGATTCCCCAAAAAATGAAACTCCGAATGAAGATCTTCATAAGAAAATTTCTTATGAGCAATACCCGAGTGATGCTTCTCAAAATGGTGAATCGCCAAAAGCCGATTCTCTTAAAGAAAAGCCAGGAAAAGGCGATCCTTCAAAACACGTCTTTGATGAAAAAGCCCAAGCCCGACTTCGTCTTAAAGAGCTTTACAGAAAAGAGCGCGAAGATAGAGTGTCGAGATTACAAACCGAGGCGCAAGCTTCAGCTTCCTCTTTAATCGCTAATCAAAGTACGGTTAAAGTTCCGAATCAAAACACAGATCGGATGCCAGCAAAGGAAAACGCGCCTCCTAAGAAAGAAACTTTTGCTGGTGAAGTCCTTTTCGAGCATTCTGATGCCGCTTCTAAAGATCAAAGTTTAGGGCTCTTCTCCCGTATGAGGGATTCTCTTTTGACGCACTTGGCGCACGCGAGGAGCCGTTTTTCAGAACGCGCTAAACGAAGCGACTTATCCAAAACCCCAGGGCAATCTGAAGAACGAACAAAACAGCGTAAGAACCTTGCGATTGTCTTTACTTTACTCATCCTTCTTTCTCTCACTCTTGTTTATCTCGGGACTCAAACACAAAAAACGAAAACGCCTGAAATCAAAATCGTCAAGTCCGATTTCCGTATCGCACCCAATGGACTAGAGAAACAAAGCTTTCAGCGTAGTTACGGAGAAAAGCTCGAAAAAATGGATGCGGCTGTGAAAGAACTTGAAGCCACTCTCGAGCAACTCGACAGAAGACTCAAACGAGAGCAGGAAAAAAACAAAAAGGCCTCACGCTTTTCTAACGGTGCCTCTTCAATTCCCAATGTATCGGCTGACACCGATGTCTTGATTGCCGCGGCTCCGAAGGCGACGAAACCCGAAAAACCTCGAATGGCGCGTTTAACAGTCGCGAGTCCTGAGACCATTTCTAAGAAAGAGACGCAAAAGCGCACGAATTCGGCTTTCGCCCCTGACTCTACAGCACCAATCCACTTACGTGAAGAGCCACTAGCGCTAAATCGCGCTCGAGGGCAATCGGCGTATCTGCCGGCAGGCAGTTTCGCTTCAGCGGTTGTCTTAAGTGGCGTAACGGCGCCAACGGGAGCGGCAGCGACAAGTAATCCGATTCCGATGCTTCTTGAGATCACAGATCTCGCGCAACTTCCTAATGACTTTCGAGCCAAGATCGATCGCTGTTTCGTGACCGCTAACGCCACGGGCGACTTATCGAGCGAGCGCGTCTGGATTCGCTTAGATCGCATGAGTTGTATGAGGCAAGATGCTCGAGCCATCGACGTGAAAGTTCGGGGGTACGTTACAGGAGAGGATGGCAAGACAGGCGTTCGTGCTCGCGTCGTCACGCGTTCAGGGCAAGCGATTGCCAATGCTTTGCTTTTGGGTTCGATTTCTGGCTTTGGTAAAGCGCTTTCGAGTTCAGCCTCCCAATCAACGACGTACTCCACGGGAAGTATCGGAACGCGTGTTGAAAACCCGTGGAAAGCAGGAGCTGGGCAGACAATTAGCGATGCCTCGGACCGGCTCGTTGATTACTACATCAAGCTTGCTGACAAGATTTTTCCGGTTTTGGAACTCGACAGTGGCCGTACTGTGGATGTTGTCTTAAGCCAGGGGGTGACTTTGGGCGACAGTAACCTAGAAGGCACTTCTCTAAACGGCTCTCAAAGCCAGGGAACCGTCAATAACTCGCGCGTGTTCGGCGAGAGGCTTCGTCAATCACGCGATAACACGAACTAAAGGACAAGAACGATGAAACGCACTTCCTCTTATATTGTTATGGGTTTTGCCGCCGCTCTTTTTAGCCTCTCAATATCAGGGTGCACGGCACTCACAGGTCTCATTGATGCCGCAGATGACTTCGGTTGCCCCTTAGGTAAAGGCACCAATTGCACGACGCTTACTGCAACGCACAAAATAGTCACAAAGGAGCTTGATGAAAAAAAGAGCGAAGACTCATTAAAGGTTGCGCCTCCTATTGCGAGTGTTAAGCCTGTCGCAACTGAAGTCAACGCTCTAAAAGGCGATCTTGAAGAGAAAGACACCCCTAAGGTGGCTTCTCAAAATCAAGATATCGATAAGTGGGCCGCAAAGATTGAAAAACATCTTCAAGAGCCAGCGAATAAATCAATATCTTCCGATCCTCTAGGAAGAAAAGGGTTCTTGCAAGCAAACAGCAACTCACATTGGCGTAACACGAATGGCGCCAAGGCACGTATGCCAGAACGCGTGATGTTTCTTTGGGTTTTGCCGTGGGTTGATACCGACGGCGACCTTCACGGTGAATCTCGCCTTTGGGTCAAAGTTCGAGAGGCTAAATGGGGAGTAGAGAAACTACGCCTTGAAGCGATGAACCGTGGTGCTCCGGAGATTGCGCCATGAAGCCACCGGGACTATTAACGCACATCAAGGACATTCTTTTCCCTTTGCGTCAAAACGTTCATGGGGCCGCTCTCGAGATTCGCAACAAGGGAAAACCCATTGTCGATCGCTTTGGCGCCATATTAAGTGTTCTTTATGAGGATTCTGAACGGGGCGTTTTCATATTGAATTCTGGAGGAGAAACGCGTCCTTCTTCTCTTGCACGCGTCTTTGA
The DNA here is from genome assembly GCA_963604755.1 of Duodenibacillus sp. GTDB lineage: Bacteria > Pseudomonadota > Gammaproteobacteria > Burkholderiales > Burkholderiaceae_F > Duodenibacillus. The sequence goes on from CAVCTI010000113.1 coordinate 4,203, forward strand.
GCTGAGTCCTGCTCTTTGGGCCGATGACGCAATCGCAGGCGTTTTCGAGCGTCTTCTTCGCATTGAATTACCTCCAAAGTCAACTATTGCTGCAACGCTTTACGCCTCGCCTCAAATTGAAGCGACACTCGCAGATTATGTGAATGCGAGAAAGAGCCACGTAAAAGAATTAAGCAGTCAAGCTCAAGATATCCTTCAAACGATGGCACTTAACCGAGCGGGGTTGTTTCGGGCAATCGCACAAGGGAAAGACACAAAAAGAGCTTCTTTTGCAGCTCGTCACTTTCGGGTGTGGATTGCCGTGACGTCATCGATTGGTGAAGTCGCGGTTTTAGATCCAGATATCGATGCCTTCGCAGCATTTATCCGAGCAACGGACGCTATCGCTTCAAGCCTTTCAGCCGCGGGATTATTGAGTCACATTTGGAATGCCAAAGACTATGTGGCTACCACTCGAGAGCTTGTGAATCCGCAACTTGCTCGCGTCTCCAAAACCAAAGGCGCGTCATTTGATAACGGACGAGCCCTTCGGGATTGTCTTGTAGAACACGCCACAGCCATTGATGTGGGGCGAGACGCGATTGATTTTGCAACGTGCTCGAACGCTTCTATTGCTCCTATTCGTGCAGTGGCTCTTGGTGTTGCGGGTTACCCGCAATCGATTACTTTGAATGCAACAGCAGGACTTCTTGGTTCATTAGGGCGAAGTGCTTCCATTATCACGGACCCTTATCTCGTGACAGCGGTTGTTGAGCCAACAGAGCGCAGTGAAGACAGAACCACGATAGCCATGAAGTTAGCTCGCGTCAAACAACTCGAACAAACAGAAATCGGCACCTTCTTAACAGACCTTCAGGATAGAAACCGAGACCTGACGCTTGCTTCTCGGTCCTGCCAGGACGGAGATGGCCTATGCCGCATCACCCACGAAATCGTTGTCTTTGCCGATAAAAGAAAAGCCGCAGGGGCTGAAGAAGCCGCGAAAGCCTTAATGAGTCAGGCAGGGCTCGAAGCCGAGCTCGATAGCGGTTTACAGATGATGGGTTACCTCTTGAGTCTTCCGATGGAAGCGGGGGCGGCATTGATGGCAGATGCCCGTACAGCTCGCCACACATCCACGAAAACACGTGAATCAGCTAGTCACATGCTCCCCGTATTGGGTGACTTTAAGAGTTCTTTACCGAGGCCTGGAGAAACGACTCCCACTCCGATGGTTCTTTTAACGACCCGCGGTGGGGAGTTAGTCGGTGTTGACCTCTTTGCCAATCTTAATGGCAATAACAACGCCATCGTGGTAGCCAATTCTGGTGCTGGGAAATCGGTCTTTGTCGAAGACATTGTGCTAGCGATGCTTGCCACGGGCGGCCGCGTCTGGGTCTTTGATATCGGAAAAAGTTATCAGCATTGCGCCGATTTAGTCGATGGTCAGTGGCTTGAATTCGATCAAGAGGAGCACCTGTGCCTTAATCCCTTGGATGTAAAGGGTGATGCTTTAAGCCTTATTGATGAAATCTCAGAAATCGTTGTGGCATTAGCTAACGGTGACGTTCCGATGGAAATCACCGCGCTAGAAAAGATGAAGGGCGCCTTAGAACGCGTCTTAACGCGCGGGAAAGACGCGGCGATGCCACCGACATTGACAGACCTCGTAGCCGAACTCATGGCAGAAAACGATCCCGAACTCTTTAATTTAAGTGTGAGGTTGCGACCTTATGCCGCAGGAGGGCGCTTCGCGCGGTGGTTTGAAGGAAGAAATACCGTCAATTTCCAAAGCCCTTTGGTTGTTCTTGAGATGCAATCGTTATCGGCAAAACCGATTTTGCAAAACGCTGTTCTCTTAATTCTCATTATGACGATTGTCTCCGAGATTAAGAGACTACCGCGCAGCCAAAAGAAACTTATTGTGATCGATGAAGCTTGGAGGCTACTCACGGGAAACGCTGGTGCCTTTATCGAATGGGCCTGCAGAACTCTTCGTAAATATGGAGCTGGGATTGTCTGCATCTCGCAATCGATGGAAGATTTTGAAAAAGGGTCAGCGGCTCGTGCCGTGAGAGCCAATGCCGATAACGTCTTTTTACTCCGTCAAAAGGTAAGTTCAATCGATTGCTACACAAGTGACCCTTATACGCGAGAACTTATTTCTGGGTTAACAACTGAAGCCGGTGTCTTTAGCGAGATGTATGTAAAGCTCGGGGATAGGCCAGGAGTCGTTGCTCGCCTAATGCTCGATCGCTTCACGATGACGGCGTACTCAACACGCTCTGACGTTTTTGAAGCCGTTGAAAAAGAAAAGGCGTTAGGGAAATCGACGCGCGAAGCGATTGCAGCAGTCGCAGCGAGCTCACGAGGAGAAGGGCGATGAAAGGACTTCTTTACTTTTGCACATTCCTTCTTATAAGTGGAGCAAGTTTCGCTCAAGGCCTTTCTTGTGAGAAGAGGGACTTCGCTTCTCTTGGGATAAAGAACACTACAAAAACTGAGGTTCGTATTCTCTTAAAAGAAACGGTGGGCCCCGTGGTTCCTGTGACAGAGCTTGACCTTGCAAGTCTTTTACAAAGGCGAGTCCTAGAGGCGCAGAAGCTAGGGATGATTCGGGCGTCAATGGATAAAACTCGTAAGGCTTTGAGAAATTATGCGCGCGAGCCCGTCAACTTGAATCTACCGTACGCCAAGGAATCCAAAACCTGGCGCTTTCCTTTGATGCGTGAGAAGGACTTAGAGAAGGCAAGCCCTGATGTCCTACACGTTCTTCAGACGCAAAAACGAAGTTATGCCTTTATTGACGCCGATAACGCCAAACACCGTAAGTGGGCCATGGTGCTCACAACGAGCGAAAAAGATGTTCCCTTGCGTCTTGTGTCCGTGAAAGGCGACCGCATCGCTTTTGAAAAAGACACCGGTGTGCCTCTTTTTAGCGATCAAGGAGGCGTCTTAGTTCGGCGCTTTGCCGTAAAAGAAATCCCTTCACTCGTCCGATTAACAAATCGGGAAGGGATTGGACAAACGTTTCCTAAATAAGGGATTCCTATGACACGATTTTCTTCAAAACAAGCCAGAGAAACTTCCGAATCCAAGGTTCGTAAGGCTTGGGGATTAGATCCATTTTTGTTTGAAGTTCTTGCTCGCGAGTCTCTTCTTTTCGATGAAAACGTTGCGGTACCAAGAGAAAAACTTCACGCTTTGGGGTTACTTACGCTTTCGATTGTTTCTCGTTGGGGTAAGGCTCTTAACGAGAGTTCGAACATTCAGAAAGAAGCCCTTGAGCTTCGTGGAGAAGTGAAAGAACTCCAAAAGAGGGGAGCAGCTCATATTCTGCATGACCTAGAGAAAATCCTTGCTCTCACGAGTCCTGCTCTTACTGCAAACCGACGTCGCACAGCATTTGAAATAGGCACGGACGGCCATCCGTTAACACGAGAAGCGGCGGTGAATTTAAATCTCGCACGCCACTTTGAGCCGATTTCAGAAGACTTTTCGATTTTGATTGCAAGAATCTTCGCGAACCTCACACGCTATGGTGTGGCTTACAGAGCCTGGGAAAGGCGCCTTCCGCTTTTGATTTGCAACTTAGAGAAGACGCAACACGTTGGCGTCGCACAGGAACTCGTACGGATTGAACCGAATGGCATGGCGTTAGTCAGCCAAACGATTCCTCCCAATGTGAGAACGGGTTTCGCGAAAGAAGTTGAAGCAAACGCACTCTTTCTCATTGAGGACAAAGAAAACCTCTTTGAAACCATCCTAGGCGTCGCAACAAGCGACATTTATTTGCTTGAAAGGCGTCTCTCTGGCTGGTCTCTTACGTACCCTTTAGGAAACCCTTCTCAAAAGTCACTCGATTCACGTCGAATTCCTGCTTGGGCCCGACAGATGGCACTTTGCGGCGAAAGGAAAGAAAAGTCTTTAAAGGAGGTAGTGCCATGAGACACATCATTGAAGCTCTTATTGCAATCTTCTTTTGCCTTATTTATTTGATTTTAGGTTTCAATGCCTCGATGAGTCCTTTTCCTGTGGCTTACGCTGGCTGTTACGGAAAAATCACAAATCCCGTGACTGACGTTTGTTGGGACTGCGTTTTCCCGATTAAGGTGGGGGGCGCACAGCTTTCCAAAGACGGTATCAATGACCCAGTGACAGAGGCTTCAGCCGTTTGCGTTTGCCAAAAAGGCGTGATGCTTGCCGCGGGGATGAACCTTTCCTTTTTTGAACCCTTAAGAACAGTTGAGATTGTTCGCACTCCGTGGTGTTTCCCAAGCTTAGGCGGGGTGACAATTGAAACAGGCGTTCGTGCTGCTTCGCACGCAAGGAGTGCATCACGTGGTAGGACAGAAGAGAAAAGCCACACCGCCTTTTATCAAGCGCACTGGTATCACACGCCCTGGCTTTTTATCCTGGAATCGATTTTGGATACCAATTGCCTGGAACAGAACCCTTGGGATCTCGCTTACATGACGGAGGTCGATCCCATTTGGGACGATGCGTGGGCGAGTTTCGTATTGGCTCCTGAGTCAGCGCTCTTTTCAAACCCTGCGGCAGTTGCAGCGTGCGCCGCAGACTGCGTCGCGGCGACTTTAGGGAGCCCGAGAAACGAACTCTTTTGGTGTGATGGCTGTAGAGGAAGTTTGTATCCCTTAGCTGGCTGGGTTGCCTCAATGACTAACCCGCTTTCCACTTGGCACCTTCTTACGAGTCGCATGACTGTGAAATTGGCTCGAGAAGGCCTCTTGTGGGCCGCTTACGGAAAACGAGGACAGTGTTCTCCTTACTTTGAACCGATTCCAAGAAAAGATGTGTGGCGTACGCAATTGGTGTACCCGAAGGCAGAAACGAGTTGCTATGCCTTAGGAGCATCGCAATCCTTTGCGGGACCAGGGCGCGTCACTCCGATTAAGGGTGAGGACGGTGCGATTCTCCTATGGAGAAAGCGCGACTGCTGTGAGGGCCTGAGTTTTTTTACAAAAGGGGTTGGCTCATGAAAAACAGTCTTTCTTCTTTTTTCTGTGGCGCTTTTCTCTTTTTGAATCTAACAGGATTACTTAATCCTCTTTGCGCAAATGGAGCGCCAGAAATACCAGTTCAAATTCACGTCGCCATTTCGACGAACTTACCCGAGGAGACGATTCGGTCTTTAACGAGTGAAGCGAAGAAATACAAAGCACGCTCAGTGTTGCGAGGAATCCCGTTAACGAAAGAGGAAGTTGAAATTCTTGAAAGTCGAGGCCACTTTAGTGAAGAAAAGTCGATTCAAGAAGAAAACCGAGCGATATTGCGGCGTGGCTTTAAACGCTTAAATGATTTGGCTCAGAACGGCATTGTTTTGGAAGTTGATCCCCCTTTTTTTCGGGACCACAAGATCGATGCCGTTCCGACGATTGTCTTTAACTGGGCAGATGAAGTGATCACCCTTTCTGGGATTTCTTCAATTGCTGCCGCTCTTCAATACGCCATTGGGAACGTAAAAAGTGAAGCTTCACCAGATTTCGTTAAAGCGCTTTGTGAGCTTGAAGGAGAGTCTCCATGAAGCGCCTTCTTCTTCTCGTGTTTCCCTTCGTTTGTGAAGTCGTTTTTGCTCAAAGCATGAGCCCCAATGCAGCAGTTGAGGCTGCACGAAAGATAACGATTCCAGAGACAAGCGCCATCTTTACAGAAGCGAATGCCAACGAAACGATTAACGCAGAGGCTGGTTCTACAAAGACACTCGAAGCCTTACGGCAAACAGGAGGAGAAAAGCTCTACGAACCAGGAAGGTCTGATGTTGATAAGTGTTATGGAGAGAATTCAGTTCGTTGTGCAGCGGTAAGGATTGTCGACAGAGGTGCCGCCAATCGCCCGACAGTGGACCCTGACCCCACAGGAGACGTCGCTGCCGCATTAAGTCAAATTCAAAAAGAAAGTAGCTCAACGGTTGGAGAAAAGGGACTCGCGACTTCAGTTGGCTCTTGCCGCCGTGTGAAATCGAGTCTTACGCAAAGCCCAGAGACGTGGACCTGCGATATTCGAACTTCAGTTGAAGAGGGCACTTTAGAGGAGAAGACATGCTTTATTGATTTGGAAACCTTAACGCAAACCACATCGCGCTATCGCTGTGAAAAGCGTTACTTCACAGACTTTGATGCAACGATTACTGTTCCCATCATTCCCGTTGTAACGCTCACAACAACTGTTTCTTGCTTAGAAGGGAAACGAAACGCAGAGATTCGAAAATGTAATGCCCTTGTGAGTACCTCTGAAGTGATGCGCTTTGAAGCCCATTGCGTGACACCAATTTACAGGATTACCAATAAAACCTGCCGTAAATCGCTACGCGTGAAACCCACTGCGACCTGCACGCCTGGCACTGAAACCTCCACGTCAATTACAGATTCTGGGACTCTTACCGAAGATGAAATCCCAGGGGCTGACACTCTCAAAATCGCCTATCGCTGTAATGCCGAAGGTGACCCCAGAGTCATCTTTGGTACGAATACGAAAACAGGAGGCGCCATTGACTTAGAAATTGAATCGGCTGACACCATCATCGATGCTGTGAAGA
>CAVCTI010000114.1:0-4252 GCA_963604755.1 Duodenibacillus sp.
GCCTTGGATAGACCAAAGCGGTCCGTGACTTTTGCAGCTCGCGAGCGTTCAACGATTTTCTTTTCAGCCAAAATCAAAACTTGCGACATAGAGAAAAGGCCAATTAAGGCGCAGGTCACATTGATGCCACCAAAAAGAGCGTCTTGACCGAACATGAAGCGCTCGATGCCTTCCATCGGGTCCATACCAATGGTGGAAATAAAAAGCCCTAAGAAGCCTGAGATAAGACCCTTAATAAGGGACTTCGAGGCGACACCCGCAATCACTGTTAAGCCAAACAAGGAGAGCCAGAAATATTCAGGGCTCTTAAATTGCATAGCTAGAGCGGCCAATGGGGGCGAGAAGAAATACAAAGATAGGCAAGAGAGCAAACCGCCAGCAAATGAAGCCACGCAAGCGACGGTTAAGGCGCGTGCCGCCTGTCCTTTTAGCGTGAGTTGATAGCCTTCAATGGCAGTTGCTGCTGACGCCGGTGTTCCTGGTGTGTGAATCAAAATTGCAGAAATTGATCCGCCGAAAATAGCGCCGCAATAAATGCCGCCGAGAACAATCAATCCCGTTGCCGGATGCATTCCGAACGTCACGGGCAAAAGTAGCGCCACGCCCATCGCGGCCGAAAGTCCTGGCAAACAGCCAATGGCGATACCAAAGGTTGTTGCAAGCACCATGGCCAATAAGTTAATTGGTGTTGCCGCATTAATAAAACCGGCAGCCATTAGAGAAAGTGTTTCCATCATAATCGTTTCTTCCTTACCGGTTAATCAAAGAGAATTCCTGTGGGCAGTGGTACTCTTAAGAAAATCGTGAAGACAAGCCAAATGACCACAAGTAGCGAGACGATGACAACAGCAATCCATTTCGCCTTCACCCGCAAAAGTGCGAGCGCAACACACATATAGAGAACACTGGCGATGTAGTAACCGAACCAGTGGATAAGCGCAACGTAGATAACGGCTCCTGCGGCAATGGAGAAAAATTGCTTAGGGATAAAGCCATCGTAAAGGTGCGCTAAATCGTCCTTGAATTCCTTTTTCGCCTTAAATTTCCAAATGGAAACGACAAGGTAAATTGAGTTCAAAACAACCACGCAGACCAAAAGAAAGGCTGGATAAGATTGAGCCTCTTCGGGTAACTGACTTGTTTGATAAGCGAAGAAAAGAACAAAAAGATAGATAAAACCAACGACCGAAAAATCGGATTTTTTCATACAAGCATCCTGCAATAAAGAGTTGCCTTTCTTGAGCTTGAGGCTTTGCGGAGGTGTCTCCTTATCCGTCGTCCCAACGAAAGCGAACTTTTGAAGTTCGTCTTAAAAGTAAAAAACTGTTACAAATTCTATGCCGATTCTACTTAGTAAGAATTACTTATGAGGGATAACCCTAAAGAGGTAATTAATGCCAAGTTTGATAAACAAAGTAGGGTCGGACTCGATAAAAGTCATCTTAAGAGAGAGTCACCGAAAATCAATGTGTTTGCAGAATTGACTGCAGCTAGGTCCGAAGGTGGAGTATGGTTATTGTAAATATGGTATATATACCATAAAATGGGGTTTTAGGTGTTAGACAACAGAATATAGTACCCACAAAACGACACGAAAACTGAGCCATCCTCAGACGGGCTTTTGAAATACCAAAAGGAATTAAACGAAATTTGGGAAACGGAGAAGCTCCAGGTTACCTCCGCTGAAATGACATGTTTCACAAAGCAATTGCACTGACGTTTCTTGATAAGACGACGCTCGAAGTCACTTTTCAGACTGGGGAAGTGAAAAGCTATGACGTTGCCGCCTTGTTTGGAAAGTACCCTCAACTAAGGGCACTCGAAGACCGCAATTTGTTTTTAAGCGGCAAATTGATGGGGGCCTATGGAATCGTATGGTCCGATGAGCTCGATTTAGAACTCGAGACTGTCTATGAGGACGGTCAGTTAGTGCGTCAAGAGAGCGTGCCGGCGAGTATTGCGGTTGGGAATGCTTTATTGGCTGCCCGTGCGAGAGCGGCTATGTCGCAAGTGGAACTAGCGGCTAAGACAGGGATAGATCAAGCCGACATTTCGCGAATTGAAAGAGGCTTATCGAATCCTTCTATCGGGACGCTACAGAGACTTGCTGTTGCTTTAGGTTCCGAACTGAAGGTGTCGTTTGAGCAAATCCTGTGATTATTTAAAGAAAAGGCTCGAGCAAAATCGATTGCTCGGGCCATAAATCTGGTGCCCCAAGTCTGACTCGAACAGACGACCTATCGCTTACAAGGCGATTGCTCTACCAACTGAGCTATTAGGGCGTGGGCGCCATTGTACATAAAAGCGCTCAAAGTTTGGTAAATACAGGGATATCTTCTTCAGCTTTCTTGTCTGATTTTTGTACTTCGCTCGGTAAAAGCGAGAAGTAACTCATCAAATCTGTGTTTTCTTTCGGGTAAAACGCTGCAATGCGTCCAATTGGAATTTCAATTGAGCAAATACGCTCGCCAAAGCGAGTCTGAAAACTCATCTTGTCTTTATCAAGATTAAAGTTGTGAGTCGCGAGCGCCGAAACGCAAAGCACAATGGTGTTATTCGGGTTGACGAACTCGCGCGGAACAAGACAAGCCTCATCAACATCGATGAGAATGTAAGGCGTGTAGCCTTCCTCATCGCACCAGTCGAGCAGCGCACGAATGATGTGGCTGCGAAACGAGGGCTTAGAAAGCGGCCCAATGTAGGTAGCCTCAGACATTGATAAAAGTTCCTCTATTTAGTTGTTTTACTTCTTAGCGGCGCATGACCTTTTCAGAAGGCGTCATCGAGTCGATAAACGAATTTCTCGAGAAGACACTTTCAGCATACTTTAAAAGGGGAGCGGCGCTCTTAGGCATTTCGATTTCGTAGTGGTCTAAACGCCAGAGTAACGGAGCCAACGTGATATCGAGCATCGTGAAATCGTCGCCCATTAGGTAGCGATTCTTCGAAAGTACCGGAGAAAGTTGCACGAGTTGATCGCGAATCTGTGTGCGTGCGACCTTCTTTCTTGCATCAGACTCTTCGCGGCGCTCTAAGACGCGCACGAAACTAAAGAGTTCACGCTCGAAGGTGTAGATGAAAAGACGAGCTCTTGCACGCTGAATGGGATCGGCGGGCATCAATTGCGGATGCGGGAAACGCTCGTCAATATATTCATTAATGATTGTCGACTGATAAAGCGTTAAGTCGCGCTCGACCAAAATGGGAAGTTCTCCATAAGGGTTCATCGCCTCGATTTCCGCAGGCTTATTGAACATGTCGATATCGTTGATTTCGAAGTCGGATCCCTTCTCGCAGAGAACAAAACGGCAACGGTGAGAAAACGGGCAAGTAGATCCCGAGTACAAGAGCATCATGGATGAAAATCTTTCCAATAAAAGTGATTGAAAAACAACCCAAAAGGAAGGTTAATCTTCGTTTAGGTGTGAAAGTCGCATTATAAGAATTTAGGAAAATTTCTGCTTGGAAATCCTCGTAACTCACTGATAAATAAGAAAAATAAGACAGTCGCTCGTTTCCAGTGTTTGTATCTTCTTCCCAGGGGAAATGAAGAGGCCTCGTTAAAGGGAAAGGAAGGTTTACTAAATTACATTATTAAGTACTCCGATAACGACACCACGAATAACTATTACACGAATCTCAATCAAGAGCGCGATGCGAAGCCCTTCGAAGCGGCCAGAGGTTGTGAGGTATTACGCCGAACTTTAATCTCGCTGAGGTTCCGACCTTGGGCGATAAGTTCATCAAAGTCTTCGGTAACAGGCATACCGTTATCGATGCCAGTTCCTCCCTGGGTGCTTTAGGTGTGACATTTACTAAGGCGAACTTCTCTATCAACGCCACTGCTAACGCAGGCGATAAACGACACGAGGATCCTTCACAGAAACCGCGTATTAGGGTAATTGCTTAATTACAGTACGAAATAAGAAAGCACCCAATAATCCTTAAAGACACGGTATAGTCGTTCATGAGGAAAAAAAAGAGAGAGGGGATAAAAATCGTTAGTTTCAGAAAGCACATGAACACGAACCAATCAAGTGCATCGTACTTTCTCCAGAAGGGTTCTTTCCCGCGTCTTAGAGGAGAGCACGGGGAAGAGTTAAGGCGGACTTGCCTGATGTAATTTAGTTTGTGTGCCGAGTGGCTAACGAGTTTTTAGGGCTTCGATGTTGGCAAGGGGAGGTCACGTTGAGGCCCTTTTTTTGCCCCTTGATAAGGGCACTCAGACCGGATTCTCTACATCAATAAAGAG
>CAVCTI010000115.1:0-3301 GCA_963604755.1 Duodenibacillus sp.
TACCCGTATTCAGGTCGAACACCCTGTCACCGAACTTGTGACTGGGATTGATATTGTTGCAGAGCAAATTCGTCTTGCCTCAGGAGAACGCCTTTCTATTAAGCAAAAAGATATCAACTGTCGAGGTGCCGCTATCGAATGCCGCATTAATGCAGAAACCCCATTTACCTTTAGACCAAGTCCTGGGAAAGTTTCTGTTTGGCATATGCCAGGAGGGCCTGGAATCCGAGTGGAGAGTCATCTATATTCGGGCTACACAGTTCCGGCATTTTACGATAGCCTTATCGCAAAACTTGTTGCCTATGGCCCAAGTCGAGAAGTGGCGTTGGCTCGCATGAAAGTGGCGTTAACGGAATTTGCATGCGAAGGAATTAACACAAATACCGCTTTACTGCGCGCTATTCTCGCTGACACAGGATATGCGCAAGGCGGACAAAACATTCACTACTTAGAAAAGAAACTTGCCGAATGGCAATTGCGTCGTAAGGAGAAAACAGGCGATGTTGCGTGAGGCGACTCTTTTTGTATCAGAAAAAATTGCAGAACGCCTAGGCGATGCGTTAATGGAAGGCGGCGCCCTAAGCGTCTCTCTTGCGGACGCCGATGCCAATAACGAGGCAGAAGAACCTCTTTATGGAGAACCTGGGCTTGAGCCTGAGATTCGTGCCTGGAAGCGCTCAAAGTTAAGTTTTCTAGTCGATGAGAACCTCGATGCAAATGACATTGCTAAAAAGGCTTTCGCTTCTCTTAAATTAAAGCCCGTAGTATTAGATTCCCTGAAAGACGTTCCCGATACCGATTGGGTCAAAGTCACGCAAGCGCAGTTTGGGCCCACAAAAGTCAGTGACCGTCTTTGGATTGTTCCAAGTTGGAACGAACCTCCAAAGCCAGAAGCGATCAATATTCGCTTAGACCCCGGCGTTGCCTTCGGAACGGGCTCACATCCGACAACGAAGCTGTGCCTAACGTGGCTTGATCAAAACTGCAAAGCTGGCATGTCGATGCTTGACTTTGGGTGCGGCACAGGGATTTTGGCCATCGCTGCCGCAAAATTAGGAGCCACGGAGGTTGCTGGCGTTGATATTGACCCACAGGCCGTGGAAGCCGCCGAAGTTAACGCGGCGGCAAACAAGGTTAGCGCCACGTTTGCCTTGCCAGATGCCTTTATAGGGCGGCATTTTGATATTGTGGTGGCCAATATTTTGGCAAATCCCTTAAAGGTCTTAGCCCCAGAACTCATTTCAAAACTAAACGATACTGGTTTTCTTGTCCTCTCTGGCGTTCTCTCGCATCAGGTCGATGACTTAATTCGTGCCTATCACGAAATCGATTCTCGCATTCAGTTACGCGTTTACAATGAGGAACAAGATTGGGTTTGCCTTGTGGCACACAAAGGCGAACCAAAGGGAATGAAATCATGGCTTATGTAACTCGCTGTCCATACTGTGGTTCTGTTTGGCGTTTACCAAACAAAGAAACGGCTGAAGGCGCCCCCGTTAAGTGCTCGAAGTGCCGCAATTTCTTTGATGCAACGCGAGACTTACTGTGCGTACCCGACGAGCTCTTCCCAGAAATCGCAGAAGAAAATGAGGAAAAGGTTGCAATGACGGCGCCTGTGGCTCCTCAAGTTGCACCACAAAAGCCCATTGTGGCGGCCACTCCCGCATTTCAACCCGCAGCGCCTCAAGCGTCCATTGTTGCGCCAGTGATAACTGCGCCAACTGCTGATGTGACTCCCGCTGCTGCAGTTTCCTTAGAGCCCACTTTCGCGCCGAGCCAAGAGAAAATCCTCTCTGAAGCCTGCCCCGCGGTTAAAAAGGATTCCGAATCAGTTGAAGAACCAGAAGCAAACGTAGATCCTCTTTTTGCTGCTCCCAAAGCTCCCGTTACCCCAATTCGTCAGGGAATTGCCTTAAAGTCAACTGATGACGCAAAAGAGAAACTTGAAAGACTAAATTCTCCGATGCCGGATTTCTCCGGACGCACGGAACCCACTGTTGGAGCGCCAAGCGCTTCTGAAGAAACTCCCCTAACGGAACCGAAAAATTCCACAGAATCTGGCATTGCTGTCACGCAAGCGGTTGCAAGAAAAAAACAGAAGCGCTCTTACTCAGGACCCCTTTTAGTCTTAGCGCTTTTTCTTGTGATTTTATGCGTTGCCGCTCTGATTTTTAATCAGAGTGTTCTCGCGAAATTTCCTAAAACAAAACCTGTTTTCGAGGCTGTCTGCACAAAGATTACGTGCCCAGGTTTTTTCCTAAACAATATTGAGGCGTTTGCAGTGACAAAAGCGCAACTAACAAATGCGGGAACACCTGGAAGCTACACGCTTGAAGTGACGATTATGAATGGTTCAAACATTGCTCAAGCGATGCCCCATTTATCACTACAACTTATTGATGAAAACGATGCAGAAATTACGCGTCAGATTTTGGCTCCCGCTGACTTTTTGGCCGATCCAAGTATAAAAAGTTTGGGCGCGGGTCGTTCTCTTTCGATCCACGTGAATATGCGCACGAACGCGACACCTTCGCGTTGCATTGCAACCCCCATTTATCCATGAGTATCTGTATTACTGGATCCGCGGCTTACGACACCGTCTTTTCTTATCGCGGCGAGTTCGGGCCCCACTTTGACTCCAAACACCTCAGGCACATTAACGTCTGTTTTCCTGCCTCTTCGATGGTGCGCTACTTTGGAGGATGTGGTGCCAATATCGCCTACGCTGTCAGTCTCTTAGGAGATGCAGCAACCTTGATATGCGCCTTTGGAGAAAACGATGCCTCTCCCTTTAAAGTGCATCTAAAAGAATGCGGCGTCAAGCTTTTTACGCATAGCGTACCCAATGAATTCACAAGCCAATGCATTTTGATTTGCGACGCAACAGGTTCTCAAATCGCAACTTTTTCTGCCAATGCCGCTGACTTCACACGCACCGACATTTGGCCTGAAGACGAAACTTTTGATGTGGGAATTTTGTCTCCCGAAACTCGTCCCGTGATGCTTCGTCGCTTAAAGCAATATGTCCAAATGAAAGTGCCTTTCTTTTTCGATCCTGGGCAAATTACGCCACGCTTTTCTTCGCTTGAACTCAAAAGCTTTTTTGAAGCCGCACGCTTTATTGTGATGAGTGACTACGAATTTGAAGTCGTCCAAAGGATTACAGGGCTAACCGAAGTCGATCTCCTAAAGAATTCCGAGGCACTTTTTATCACGCGTTCGGAAAATGGAGCCAGCGTTTTCACAAAAGACGGAAACCTGACTGTTGAGGCAGTCGATGTCCGTGCTCTTGACACAATCG
>CAVCTI010000115.1:3346-7383 GCA_963604755.1 Duodenibacillus sp.
GTGCTGGAGATGCTTTTCGAGCAGGTCTCCTACACGCTGTCACGCACAATCTTTCTTGGGAAAAGGCGCTAAAACTCGGATGCGCCATTGCCTCATTTAAAGTGGAAAAGCGAGGGGCCGAGACCTATCGTCCGACGCGAGAAGAAATCCTTAATCGCATTGCGGCAACGTATGGAGAGGCCTCAGGATTTGAGCTCTAGAAGTGGAAGAGCCCCTGTATCGCTACAGAGGCTCTTACTTTAGAAGTAAAAACTAAAACCGATTACTTGCCGATTGAGTCCATAAACTCGCAGTAGCTCTTCTTTGTGAGAAGGGGCTTAAAGTTTTCGGAAATTTCTTTGGCTTTCGCGCCATCGTCAGCTAGCAAGTCAACGAGTGTGTAAGCTAAAACCGCTGGCGACTTCTCAAAGGCTGTGTCGCGATCTGCGAGGTCATAGTCAGCACCATGCAAAGCTCCTCGCACGCATCCGACCCACGAGTGCACAATCGGGATAAGGTGAGAAACGTCACCCATATCGGTACTTGCTGTGTTGTGAGGCCCTGCAGCAACGTCCTCTGCTGGGAAGAAGCACCTTGCGTTTTCTTCTAATAGACCACGAAGCGCTAAATTTGGGCGAAGCGGCAAATACCCAGGCATATCGTGAATGACACACTCGGCTCCGATAGCGTCGGCTCCGGCCTTTAACGCACGGTTAATATCGCTGTTGTAGCGCTTTAGGCCGTCGATGGATGCAGCACGCACATAGCTTTCCATTGTCACGTGATCGGGAACAACGTTAACGAGATCGCCCGCGTTTGTGAGAATCGGATGGAAACGAACGTAGTCATCTTCACGGAAGCGATCGCGGATTGCATTGACACCCATCATGCCAATCATGGCCGCATTTAAGGCATTAATGCCTTTATCAGGGGAGCCTGCTGCGTGAGCAGCCTTACCGTTAAACTCAACGATTTTCCCAATAAAGCCGTTGCAACTTGCGCCAGAGCCGTATGTCCCGTTGGGGTTATCTGTGACATTGACATGCATTTGCATAGCGATATCAATATCATCAAACCCGCCTTCCTTGATAATCTGTTCCTTGCCGCCTAAGTAGCTAATCTTTCCTTCTTTTACTAACTGCGCGCGGTACCCGAGCTCAACGTACTCTTCAGCAGGAACGGCAAAAAAGACAATGTCGCCTGCCATTTCCTTAGCAAGTCCCGTGTCCTTCATGGCCCAAGCAAGAGCCAACATATTGGCAATCTGCACATTGTGTCCGCAGCAGTGCGCCGCCCCACTTTCAGCCGCATACGGGGAGTTCTTACAGATGACAGCATCGAGTTCGCCTAAGATTGCCACTGTTTTTCCTGGCTTTCCGCCCTTAAGACGCGCCTTAACACCTGTTAAGCCCCATCCTGTCGTGTACTCAAGACCAAGAGAATCAAAAATGGCACGCACCTTGGCCGATGTTTTAACTTCTTTGTACCCTAATTCGGGTTCGTGAAGAATGGAATCGGCAATTGCTTCAATGTCTGCGCGACGTGCTTTAATCGCAGCAAGAAGCTTTGCTTTCATTTCCTGCTTATTCATAAGTGTTACCTCTCATATCTTTTCATACATTCGACAGTTTACTGTGTCGAAAGTAAAAGGCGAAGTCTCTATAGAGAACACCTATAGAAACCCCGCCCGATCCGATTCGCCTCCAATCGGATCTCACCCCCCCAAAAAAGTATTGAGTCCAATTAAACTTTCTTGGCTTCTTTTAGCCTTTAGAAGACTCCTTCTAAGCGAAGGATGATTTCG
Source organism: Duodenibacillus sp. (assembly GCA_963604755.1). GTDB lineage: Bacteria > Pseudomonadota > Gammaproteobacteria > Burkholderiales > Burkholderiaceae_F > Duodenibacillus. The sequence goes on from CAVCTI010000115.1 coordinate 5,130, forward strand.
GCCAAAATCGTCGCACAGATAAAGCTACCTGCAGAGACGCAAAGCGCAACAGGAATAATCTTCCAAGATAAGCTCTTGAAAGCTTCCAGGTCTTTACCAACGCAAAGACCAGCGTAGGCCAAAATCGGCGTTGTCGTTGCCAAAAGGTTGATGTGCTTAACTTGTGCAAGAATCCATTCGCCGCCTGGGAAGCCAGGAACGGAAACGATAACAGCTGTCAAAGAAACCCAGAACACAGTCGGAAGCTTCGAGCAACCCGGCAAGTTAGCAATAATGCAGCCGATAAACGTGATAACGAGCAAAACCAAGGCGCCCATAGAGCCCGAAGCCAATTCGCCCTTAAAGCCAATGAAGTTGGCAATCACGGTAAAAATCGAAGTAACGACGAGAATAAAACCGATATCTCTTAATTTCGCAAACATGGCTTTTTCTCCTTACTTCTGAACGGGTTCGCGACGATCGCCCGTGACCTTCTCGTAGACCCAGACCATCACCGGCAAAGAAACGAACAAGGCAAAATAGATGCCTAAGATTGTCGTCATGAGGTTCGCGGCACCCGCGTAGGCCAAAACGGTCTCGGAGTAATCAGGATAAACCGCAACGATTGAGGCAACACCAGCGGCCATCATCGAGGCCGAGCCGATGCCAGCGCCCATGGCTAAGGAATGCGGATGGAACCATCCGAACTGCGCAATCACGCCCACTAAGAGCGAAATCCACGCCGCACCAAAAACCGTACCGCAAATGTACATACCCATCACGCCACGGCCTTCGGGCGAGTCAATACCGTACTTCTCGGCAATAATCGCGATGTTGGGTTCGCGGTCAATCGAGTAGCAGGCACCAATAGCCTCACGTCCCATCTTAAGGAGCAATGCCATCGGAAGACCCAAAATCATCGTTCCGAAGAAGTGACCGAATTCCTGCATGATTAAGGCCCAGCCCGAGTTAAGCAATTTACCTAAGTTCGGACCGATGCCAAGACCCAAGTACGCGACAAGAAGAAGCATCGCAATCGGCATAAAGTGCGCCGCACGTTCCTGCTCCTCCATCGAGAGGATCTTTAATTTGGGAATCGAAAGAATGCCCCCCAATACCATGGCATACAAAAGTGGCAACAAAACCACGATACCAAGCTTCTGAATACCAATCGCATCGGAGACCATGACAACTAGAAGCGCCAAGATATGGAGCTTAACTTTTCCTAGAGCTTGCATGGTGATATTTCCATAAAGTTATAAAAATCAAAGACAGTCTCCACCAAACGGCAGAAAACCGTCATCCATTTCGCATCATATTCACATTTTTTACAAATTGCAATATTTGGTTACAAATACTTTTTTTCGGATTTTGGCGTTGCAAATCTCCGACACAACTTCTTGCAAAGCTAAACTCGCAAGAAGCCCTAAAGACAGTCTTTCGCCTATAGGGTTTTCGGTACAATTGCACCACTGACTACTTGGAGTGATTCCCCGATGACGAGCCTTAACGATGTGGCCGGAGCCATTGAGCTTGGCCGCGAAGTTTTAATCCGTGAAGCCGATTGCGTAAAACACCTTGCCGACACCCTTAATTCAGGGCCCTTTGCCAAGGCGGTCGAGCTGATTCTTTCGAGTTCGGGTCGTGTGATCGTAAGCGGCGTCGGAAAATCGGCTCACGTCGGCCGCAAGATGGCAGCGACCTTAGCCTCAACAGGAACTCCTGCCTTTTTTGTTCACGCTGCTGAAGCCGCCCACGGCGACCTGGGGATGATTACCGCCGAAGACATCGTCATTGCCGTCTCCTACTCTGGGACAACAAACGAGCTTTTAACGATTGTTCCTGTTTTAAAGCGTGAAGGCGTGCACCTCATTTCGATTACAGGTAATCCTGAGAGCGCTTTAGCTAAGGCGGCCGATGTCTCTTTAGATATTGGTGTAAGGCAAGAAGCCTGCCCCTTAAATTTGGCTCCAACCTCTTCTACCACTGCAACGTTGGCCTTAGGTGATGCCCTAGCCGTAGCCCTCATGCACGAAAAAGGCTTTACAAAAGAAGACTTTGCGCGCTCGCATCCTGGTGGTGCCTTGGGTCGGAGGCTACTCACGCACGTGCGTGATGTGATGCGCTCGGGAGACGCTGTCCCTTCCGTATGCGAAGGAACAAGCGTATTAGATGCCGTGCGAGAAATTACAAAAAAGCATATCGGCATGACAGCGATTGTCGATAAAGATGGGCGCGTTACGGGAATCTTCACCGAAGGAGACCTACGACGCTT